>JAGQPC010000397.1 GCA_020426925.1 Planctomycetales bacterium
TAGGAATCTGCAAGCTCAACCCAAAGTGCGAAGCGACCAGGAGGTTTCGAGTAAACGCTAAATTCTCCAATTCCGTAAATCGAGCATCCATATCGATGGTGAAAAACGTCGCAGCCGGATACAGCCTTCTCGCAGCTTTGATGATTTCGAGTTTGTCTTCGGTCTCGTTGGCAAAAATCCCAACCAACGCTGTGTCCTCGTTTGGAACTCGAGTAATCGTCGCGCCGGAATCGACGTCTTGAATCTGACGAGCAAAATAATCGCGGACATCGCTGATTCCGCCGTGATTTTTTGATAGCCCGGTCAAGAACGGGATGACAGATATCTTGTTGTTGTCTGTATCTGGTCTATAGCATTCGTCGTCGATCTCCGTTGTGCTTTCTGCTTCGGTCTGTTCTTCAACTTGTTTTCCGGGGTTGTCCTCGGCTATGGTTTCGTCTTTGTTGTTGCCGTTGGCACTTTTTACGAATTGTTCCAGCAAGTCGTCAGGACTCGAGACTCCGTTTTCAACGAACAGGACCGTTTTTTTGCCCAGCAGCCATCGGCATTTTAGCTCGTCAGCTAACCGACCAATTAATGCTGCGTTATCGCCGATCGTCCTAACAAACTTAATGTCCGTAAAGCTGTATTCCGTTGTCTTGGTCGCTGTAGCTGATGGTGAATAGATGGTAGTGCGACCGTTCTTGAGCCAGCCATCGTACGTGTCGTCGCCAACTTCGCTTTCCTCGTAGAATTCCTCAAGCTCGCCTGAATAGGATGGACCGATGATCGCTACGTCGATCTTGTTGAATTCTTGTTTTTCTTCGTCTTCTGACCACTCAAGCGTTTTTTCGATCAAACGCTCGATCGCGAAAAGTGGCCGGTTGCCGAGCAGCCGATTGTCTATCCACATCACTAGAATACTGTCACCTCCGTTGGCGTACAGTTTGATGGGCAGAATCGCCTCAACGGGTATCTCGTGCCTGTTGTTCTCCACCTTCTTAATGACTTTGTAGTCTTCAATTCGGATGTAGCTCATCCGATCTTCGAAGTCCATCGAGAACCCCTGTAGCGACAACGCGTTCTCAACGGCATGCCGGTATTGAATACGGTCGGTCGCATCGGTCCCCGACTGTTTGCCAAGCACTATGACCGGCATGACTAAGAGCGGTTGCTCCGAAGCCTCTTTGAATCGTTTCAGGACCGATTGATAACTTTCGGGTGTATCTGTCCCGGTCTTTGGTTTTTCGAACTGCTCCAGTGCCAGCGACCGATGCTTGAACGGGTCCTCCCAAATGCCTGTTGGATAACTCACGATGTCGCCCAGCGTGGGCACAAACGGAGCGGTCGAACTCACCTCCCGGTTCGACGAGTCCACGGGAGCTGGTGATTCGACTGCTGTGCCGGAGGGAAACCAGCTCAGAAAGAAAGCGGAAATCGCGGCGAAAGCTGCCGGCAAATTCCACTGAATCAGACCGTTTGTGTTTTGGAGACGCATGGGCAGTCCGCCGTAATTCAAGAAACGTGCGAAGTTTGAACGTATCTGCTGAACGCATCCGCCCCGTATAGCATACCTCGTACGGGGCTCGGTGGTTACGCCGACTTATTTAACGGACGGTCACGATTCGTTGTGCTTCTACGAGTTAAATCGCATTCCGCAGGTTTTTCCGTCACAGTCGCCTGAACGATTGCCGGAAAAGTCATCCGTCGGTACGAGTTGACTTGGTCGCCTGGGCGCCTGCAGTTGAGAGAACACCGGCCCTCCATCAAACCAACGCACGATAGTCGACAAACGGGTTTCCGCTGCTACATTTGGACCTGCACACAACTTCAATGGAGCACACAAAAATGAGCGACTTCAACTCTGCGAACAATCGAGCCGTTTGGTTTGACATTCCAGTGGCTGACCTCGATCGAGCCGTGAAGTTCTACGCGAATGTTTTGGCGATTGGCGTTTCCAAAGAACAGTTCGGCGACATGTCGTTCGGTATTCTCGACCACGCGGACGGAAACGGTGGATGTCTCGTGCCACGGTCTGACGAGATCACTTCTGACAGAGGGATTCTGATCTACCTGAACGTCAACGGCCGGATTCGCGACGCTGTGGCCAAAGTCGCCGACAACGGTGGCATGGTCGTTGAAGACACGCATCCCATTGGCCCGCACGGCTACCGCGCGATCGTTCTGGACTCCGAAGGCAATCGCATGGCTCTCCATTCTGTCACTGACGCTTAAGCTTCGCGCCTGGCATCGCCTGCCGCGCGGCAATCATTGAATCTGCACTCACACGGGAGCGTGGTGCTCTTTGTCGTCTGCTTGCACCTGACTAACTGGGGGGACCTAAAAGAATCTTAGCAGGCTTTTTCGTGCGGTTTATCACGTGGTTTCGCTCGATCGTGTTCCGTGTTCTTAATACGCTTCCTGACCAGTGCCTTTTCCGAATGTCTTCGATCCATTACTTTCGTTGGGAATCTTAATCTCAATCCGCCAGTTTGAGATCAACAAGAACACGGCCGGGGAAATAACGTTCAACGCAGCCGTTTTTTCATATAAGATGGAGTCCGCGGTAGATTTGCGCGGATGGAGCTTGCGCGCGGAGTTTGTTGGTTGTCAGTGTGGCGTTGGGAGTAGATGCCTATGGAGTGCATTGTGGTGTGTAGTTGTTGAGTGGTTTGTCTCCTGACATCCGCTAGTTGAGTTTGCTTTAGTTTTTGAGCTGTAGATCGAGTTTCTAACGAGGAAAAAGACAAAGTGGTGGAGCGAAACATGTTTAGATCTTTGAAGCTGGCGCTTGCAACAGGTGCCTTGGTTGGCTGGTTGTTCTGCAGCCATAGTTATGCGTTTGATGTTCTCGGAACGGGAACAGACGCACTTCTTGGCGGGGACCTGACTGACCCTGACGACAATGGCGATCCAGAAAACGACGACGGCTATGACGCAATCTTTGATTCGAGTGACGAGCCAGGTTTTGGTGGTGGCGAATTCGCTTTCAATGTTTTTGACAATCGACTTGGCCCCAGCAACGACAAGTGGTGCTGTGGAGTTGGTGGTGGTATTTCGGAAGACGATCCGATCTGGGTTTCTGCTCAGCTTGACGTTCCCTACTTTCTGACGCACTTCACCGTATCTTCTGCGAACGATGTTCCAGGCCGAGACCCAACCCACTGGGCGATTCAGGGATCCAACGACGGCCAGAACTACACCGACATCTACGTGTACGACGACTTCTCTCCTTGGGACGAACGTTTGCAAGTAATTCAATGGACTGCTGGAGATGATTTTCCAGCTCAAACAACATCGTATGACCACTTCCGAATGGCGACGTACAACACGGACACCAATCCTAGTGGTGCGTATTTTCAAATCGGCGAAATTGAATTTTTCGGTACTCCGGACGGAGATGTTCCACCGATCTTTATCGGCGGAGAAAACACGATCGGCGAAAGAACATACGGCTCAGACCAATCAAACAACGTATTCGGTGAAGTTGCCGACGGCGTGTCTGGTTTCAGTGCCCGAATTGTTACGGCTGAAGATCACGGTTTAGGCCAGCTGGATAATCACACGATTGCCGAGGAAGCCTTGGACGAAGCCGAAGGCACAAAAGGCATTAACGCGTACCGATTTGCTGACTTTGGTGGTGGCGGTGGAACTTTCGGTGAGACTCAGCCTTATCCAAACGGCGTAGCTGATACCAGCCAAAGCGACTTTGCTGTGCAAGTAACGGCAAACGTTAAGATTCCTGCTGGCGAATACACGCTTGGTTTCGGCTCGGATGACGGTGGACAACTTACGATTGCCGGTGTCGAGTTCACGCTTGATGGACTCAGCAACGATGCCTTCGAAGATGACCAGATTCGATTCGAAGGAAACCGAGGTCACAACTGGACCACGGGTTCGTTTTCGCTTGACGCTCCTCTCGAAACTACACTTGTCGCATCGATGCACGAACGAGGTGGTGGAGACAGCTTTGAAATCGCGATCACAGAAGGCGATGTTCTAGACGAAGCGCCAAACGCAAACGACTGGGAATTGCTGGCCGACGGAGTTCTTGACTGGGAAATCACGACCAGCGCAGCTCCGCTTTTGAGCGCTGATCTTTCGGCCGAAGCAAACTTCCCCGAAGGACGCGTAGTTCAATTCGACGTCAACGGTGACACAGGTGAGTCGGATCAACTTGCTATCGACAATCCAAATCCTGACGTTTACACCACCATATTGACACTAGGTGACGGTTCCGCATTCGAGATCAATGCGACTGGCAACGTTAGCAGTGGCGAAGGCTTCACGATCATTAATGCAGACGTAATCAACGGTACGCCTACGATTACTTCGACGGTCGCAGGTCAGAATTGGGTCTTCGATGCTGCTACCGGTCGAGTTTGCTTGGACTTCTGCACTGGTGGTGGTGGCGATGTCGCTGGCGACTACAACGGCAACGGCATGCGAGACACCGGAGACCTCGATCTGCAAGCAGCCGCTATTGCTGCAAACGATCCGGCGTTTGATTTGAACGGTGACGGAAGCACGAACCTAGCTGACCGTGAGATGTGGGTTAACGAACTCGCTAACACGTACATGGGTGACTCGAACTTTGACGGCCAGTTCAACAGTAGCGACTTCGTAACCGTATTCGGTGCAGCCAAGTACGAATCTGGGCAAGCCGCAACGTGGGGCGAAGGCGACTGGAATGGCGACGGCCTGTTTAATAGCACGGACTTCGTTGCCGCCTTCTCTGGTGGTGGCTACGAAAAGGGCGAACGTGCTGGAGGACTGCAAACAGTTCCAGAGCCATCTTCGTTTGCTCTCATCCTGTTCGGCATGATTGGCTTGTCGCGAATCGTTCGACGCAAGTAGCGTATCGCGCTGACAAGATTTGTTAGCTGAATACAAGAGGCGGCTCGAACCACGAGCTGCCTTTTTTGTTTGCCCAATTTGTACGCATGGGGGGGGCCGAGCTTTCCGAGCAAAAAATCCGTTTTCTTGGATACGGCGGAGTTTTGCCGTGAATATCTGGTTGTCGGAAAAATTCCGCATCCAAAACACGCGAAAGGACCTGCTCGATGCCCTCTTTCTTCAAACGCTCTCGCCGAATCAAAAACCGAAAAAGAACCAATCCCAATAAATCCATTCAAATTGAATCGCTCGAAAACCGACAGCTGATGGCCGCTGATCTGAGCTTCGACGCTCAACTGGTTCCACAGCGAGAAGGCCGAGAAGACGCACTTGTCGCCATCGGGAAAGATTTCGGCGGTGGACTGCAACTGAAAGATCGAGCTCCGCGCGGAACAGACGGAGACCTTCACGAAGTCGACGTTGCCTACATCGGAGGTTCACCCGCAACGACCGGTGCTTTGCTCGTGTCCGCTGCCGGCACTGGCAGCGAAATTCAGCTGTCGTCTTGGCGAGCAACTAACGGCAACCCAAGTCCAGTTCACCTGCACGACGCCCCAACGTTTTCCGGTTTTGACGCCGATATCCATCCGCTCACGCCGCAAACTCAGTTGGCGAATAGCCGTGACACATTTATCGCCAGCCGTATCGGAACTAGCGGAGACCTCTGGCTGACGTCTCAAACGATCAATGCTGCGGGCGCGTTTACTGCACACAGCACTCGAGGTTTCGGGTCCAACATCAACTTCAAAGTTTTGGATCACGCGATCACTCACGCGCCGGCCAGCAATGGCGAATCGTCGACGCAAGTTATCACTCCTGTGATCGGCGAAAATTCGGAGGGTGATTTGGAATTGCGAGTTGTTTCGTGGCGAGTGTCGCACAACTCGAATGATGTCCAAGGGCTCAAGTTCTCCGATCCGCTGGATGTGAGCTACCTGCCTGCCGATGGCGGCGGATTGTCAATCCATCACTCAACCGCTGGTATATTTGAGATTAACTTTAAGGACACCAGCGATCGGCTCGTCACGCGGTACATCGCCGTAACTGATGACGGATTGATCCTTGATGCAGGTGGCGGCAATTCTGGTAAATCGTTCCGCGGCACAAACAACAGCTACTACGGCGATGAGTTCGCAACGGTGAGACTCAACAGCCAATCGTTCATTGCAGTCAACCAACAAGATGAATCGATCGAGGCCACAGTTTGGGAGCGCCGCGTCGAAGGATGCTTCTTTTTCTTGTGTTCGTTTGAACCGTACGAACTTGGGAACAGCGAAAACGACGAACGATCGACGCTGCCTGGAATTTCGTTTGATGAGCCGAATCTAACACACGCCTACGGTACCAGCCCGGGAACGCGAGAATACTTTGGTTCCAGCATCGTGGCTGCTGACTTCAATGGAGACGGATTTAAGGATCTCGCCGTTGGAGCGCCGGGCCAAAAAGTTAACGGGAACGAAAACGCTGGTGCCGTTACGATTCTCTATGGCGGCGAGAGTGGCCTATACAACTCGCCGTTGACTCGCACGATTCATCAGGACACTCCTGGGCTCAACGGTGTTGCCGACGAGGGCGACCTCTTCGGATTTTCATTGGCGGCAGGTGACTTCAACGGAGACGGCAAGGACGATCTGGCGATCGGGGCTCCAGGCGAATCGATCGAAGCTGAAAACCTGACCGAATCGGGTGTTGTCCACATTTTGTACGGAACAAGTGAAGGGCTCTCGATGAGCACTGATCAGATCTTCCGACAAGGAGCCGATGGCGCCGAGGGCATTTCAGAATCGGGAGATCAGTTCGCCTGGTCGCTGGCGGCAGGCGACTTCAACGGCGACGGACGTGACGACGTCGCGGTTGGTATTCCGTTCGAAGATCACCTTCAAGGTGGCTATGTCGACGGTGGAGCCGTTCACGTTTTCTACGGTTCTCATCAAGGCATTCGCACAACGGACGATGTGACGTTCCACCAAAACTCCAACGGCATGTTGGGATCGACCGCTTCAGGTGATGAATACGGATACTCGTTGGCAACTGGCGATATCGACAACGATGGCCGCGACGATTTGGCCATCGGAATTCCTGGTAAGACGTTCTTTGGATTCGACGATGCCGGAGCAGTCCACATCGTCATGGGCACTGCCGGTGGTCTCGGAACGGAAGACCAGCTGATCTCACAGGACGGCATCGACAACAATAACGGCGGATCCGGCGGTGACATCAGTGACGGCACAGAAACTGGTGACCGGTTCGGACACGCGGTAGCGCTCGGCGACTTCAACGGTGACGGATTTGATGACCTCGCTGTCAGTGCTCCGGAAGAAGATCACTCGGGATTCGTCAATGCGGGACGGGTCCACGTTTTGCAAGGGTCAGCCAGCGGAATCACGAACGCGAACGAAAAGATGTTCGATCAAGACTCGCCCGGAGTCGCCACGAGCGCGGAAACTGGCGGACGATTCGGACACTCGCTTGCAGCTGGTGAAGTCCACGGTGACTCCAAAGATGATTTGTTGATCGGAGTGCCTTACCAAGATCGCCAAGTCGGCAACGTGACCTACGCAAACACTGGCATTGCGATTCTGCTCAATGGCACCGGATCAGGAATTAGTGGCTTTGGAAGTAAAGCCATTCAGCAGGGCGTAAACGGAATCGATGGCGAAGGCAATCCTGGTGATCACTTTGGAGAAGCGGTTCCACTCGCCGATATGAACAACGATGGAAAAGACGACGCGGTTATCGGCGTTCCTAACGAAATGGTGACGAAGCTTAGTTCTGAATATGACTTCGCCGGCCAAGTGCAAATTGTATTCGCCGACGATTCTGGATCGGGTTTGTCGTCAAGCGACACCGTTTGGGTTCAGGGCGACACAAAACACATTCGTGCAAAGCTTGCCGATTCGGGTTGGGAACAGCAGTACGTAGTTGGTAATGGTGAACTTTATGAATTGATGCCAGAGGGAGAAATTCTCCCTGAACACGCGGCAAGCGTTACGAAAACGATGACGCTGCTTTTAGCGTCGGAAGCGCTCGACATGCCCAACTCGCCAATTTCGCTGTCAGACGTCGTTACGATCAGCGAGAAAGCTGGAACCACGGGCGGCAGCAAGATGACAGGCACGCTCGATGGCGAAGAAGCACTGCTCGAACCTGGCGATCAGATCACGTTGGAGGCACTGCTCTACGGCATGATGATCCATTCAGGCAATCGAGCGTCTGTCGCGATTGCTGAGCACATTGGAATCAACGTTTACGGAGCCGATGCCAGCGATGAAGACGCTCCATTCAACGCGTTCGTCGATCACATGAATACTCGAGCCGAAGCGATTCCACTGCCCGCGACTCGCTATGGTCATCCGGCTGGCGGTAGCACAACGACGCCGCAAGACTTGATCACGTTCTGGCGAGAAGCTTGGAAAAACTCGACGTTCCGAACATACGCCGCAGCCGACGCGGCCTACCCAAACAACCCTGCGACGACGGTCAACACAGACGAGCCCAAAGAATTCACGCTTTCGCGAACGAAAAGCTACGTTGGTCACGATGGCTGGAAAGGTGGCCATGGCAAAGTCGGCGATGTGTTCGACAAGAACGGCAACGAAATCTCTGCCCCGATTTGCGATCAGTGTCACGTCGGCTCGGCGACTCGCGGTGGCCACACTTTGATCGTTGGCATCCAGCAATCGAAAGAAGACATGTACAACGCCGAGCAGCTTTACGATTTCGGATTCAAGAAGCTGTTTACGCCGGACTTGCGGGGCACGAGTGA
Source organism: Planctomycetales bacterium (assembly GCA_020426925.1). Taxonomy (GTDB): domain Bacteria; phylum Planctomycetota; class Planctomycetia; order Pirellulales; family Pirellulaceae; genus JAGQPC01. The sequence continues at coordinate 8,642 of JAGQPC010000397.1, forward strand.
CTTTCAATCAAAAGGCGGCGGCGGGATCGTGATCGCTCCAGGCACGCCGGTGATGGGCGACCTTCGGGCGATTGCTCTCGATCACATCACCGGCAACGCGATTGTTTCGGCAAGCGTTGACGGTAACCAGCATCTACAGATTCGAATCTGGAACGCGAACGTTGGCAGTGGCCAAATCGATGTGATTGGCGGAACGATTGTCTCTGTCGAGGACTTGGCTCCAGCGGTTGGCGATGTCAAACGCGACACCGTAATCGATGCTGTCGAAATGCCATCGTCCGGAAAAATCCTGGGCGACTACGTTAGCGGCATGATCTCCGGCGGCAACTTGCGGCTGGACGCCTGGCGAGTCGGGGCTGATTACGTGAAGCCGGCTGAATTCGTACCGATTGACGTCATCGGTGATTTCACCGGCGACCGCGCGGTTAATGAGCTGGATATCGAACGGCTAGGTGTGGAAATCAATTCGCGAACACCTAACTTGGAATTCGACTTGAACCACGATCAGAAAGTTGATCGCGAAGATCTTGCGCAGCTGATCGATGACGTAATGGGCTCGACGATTGGCGACTCGAATCTGGACGGGCGTTTTGATTCGGGCGATTTGGTTCAGGTCTTCAAGGCCGGAAAATACGAAGATGGAGTTCGAAACAATGCGACTTGGGCAGAAGGCGATTGGAACCAGGACGGAGATTTCGATTCCGGCGACCTAGTGTTCGCGTTTACTCGCGGCAGTTACTTGGCGCGGGCTCAATCTGAACGCGACGTTGCTGCGTCGGTCGATGCTCTATTGGCGATGGAATCTGATCTGCACGACGATGATTTGACGGTGAACGGCCGTCGGGCGGTGATCTGATACTGAACGGAATAACCGTCGAAGCCCGATCGCGTGAAGCTGGAAAACATCAGTCTTCGTCGAGGACGTGACGAATTTTTTCCAGCATCACGTTGGTGGAAGCTCCTTTTTCGAAGAACTCGACGTTCCGCAAGTGAGCAGCTGCGGTTCGATCGGCCGTGTACCCCGAAGAATAGATGACCTTAACGTGTGGATACTGCTGGTTGATGATTGCACCAAGCTCAAAACCGTCCATCTCAGGCATGGTCACATCGGTCAGCAACAGAGAAATATCGCCGGAATGCTCCGCTACTTTTTCGAGTGCTTCACTGCCACTTTTGGCGCCAATGACCGAGTAGCCGACACACTCCAGCAAGGCAGACACGGCCGACAAGACAATCTCTTCGTCATCGCAGACCAAAATAGTTTCCGATCCGCCGCTTTCTGCGATCTCGTTCGAGTCATGTGCGTGTTGGATTGGCTGGTCTGTCATGGGAAGGTGCACGCTGATGATAGTTCCCTCGCCTTCCGTACTGTTGACGGAAACGAATCCGTTGCATCTCGCGATATCGGAGTAGACGGTCGACAATCCGAGCCCTGTTCCCTGTCCCGCTGGCTTTGTCGTAAAGAACGGCTCGAACGCACGTCGTAGCGTTTCTTCGGACATTCCGCAGCCAGTATCGGTGACCTTGATTCTCGCGTAAGAACCCGCTTTTCGCTGACCGGTCGAATCATCTTTGTCCAAGCGATAGACATCGGTTTGCACGTCAAGACTACCTTCTGCGACGATCGCATCACGCGCATTGAGAATAATGTTCAGCAGTGCTTGCTCTAGATCGGATTCATCAGCGAGGACAAGAAGTGGAGGTGAGCACAATTGAACGGTCAGGTTGATACGATGACCAATGAGTCGCCGAAACATAGGCTCACTATTGGTCACCAATTGATTCACGTCAAAGACAGCCAAATTTGCGTCTTTCTTCCGAGCAAACGAGAGCATCTGCTGTGTCAGAGTTGACGCACGCGCACATCCACGTTCGATTTCCTTGAGCGAATGCATTACGCCATCAGACAACTTTTCATGATGCGACAACAACAGCAACTCTGCATTGCCGCGAATTGCCACAAGAAGATTGTTGAATTCGTGAGCGACTCCTGCGGCCAGTTGCCCAATCGCTTCCATTTTTTGGGCATGGTGTAGTTGCGCTTGCAGCGCTCGGTTCTGTTCTTCCGCGAGTTTGCGTCGAGTCACATCTCGAGAGGCAACCGTCAACCCGTTGATTTCACCGTCCACGATTCGGGGAGAAACACGCGACTCATAGTAAATGCGTTCACCGCCGCGCGGTTCAAATTCCGTCTCATAATCAGCGGCCTCGCCGGTACGAAGTACTTGCTCAAGTATTCCTTTGATCTTGTTTTTCTGGCCATCGAGCACGTAGGAATAAAGCGGAGTTCCAATGAGCTCGTCGACAGTTAAGCCAGGTGACGCGTAGTTACAGAAGTCGATTTTCAGATTGGAATCCAGCGTCAAAACGTGATCAGGCGAATGTTCGGTAAGCGAACGCCATCGAGCTTCCGACGCTCGAAGCGCCTCTTCGGCTACTTTCCAATCAGTGATATCTGTCCAGGCTGTCTGAACGTATGGTTTGCCGCCGATATGAATCAGGCTCGCTTCGACGCGAACGTCTCGTATATCACCGTTCTTAGTTCGGTGTTTCGTCTCAAATGAATCGGCACCTTCACTGAGGATCTTCTGCATATGCTCGGCAATATCTTCGAAAGACATCTGCGCTTCGAAGTCGAGAAAATTCAGTTGCTCGAATTCTTCTCGACTGTAGCCGAGGCAGACATGCGTTTGCTCATTGAATTCGACGATGCTTGTCGATGTTGGATCGATCAACGCACTGGAATGGGCAACTTGTTCGAAGATCGCTCGAAACCGTTCTTCCGATTCTCGCAAGGACGCTTCCGCCTTCATTCGTTCTGTGATTTCACGAGTGACCGAAAGAGAAGCCGTAATTCCTCCCTCTGAGTTTCGCAACGGGACGTAATGCGATTCCATCCACCGCCGAGTGCCATGCAGACCAATGATTTCGAACTGAAGAACTCCGGATTCCCCGGTGAAACTCGCTTCGTTCGCAGCGATGAACTTAGATCGGTGCTCTGGCACAACCACCGGATAGATGCACTGCCCACGAACCTGTTCCAACGAGTCCGCTTCAATCATCGCCAGTCCCGCGGCATTCATATCTAGAAGCCTGCCTTCGGGATCCAGCAGCTTGACGCATTCCGGTTCCGATTCAAATACAGTTCGGAATCGCTCTTCACTGTCACGAACAGTCAGTTCCGCCGATTTCCGATCAGTAATGTCGTGGAACGTTCCCTGAATCGCGACGATCTGTTCGTCTTGAATGACAGGAGCTCCTTTGCTGCTTGCCCATCGGACAGTCCCATCCGGTCGGACGATTCTATGCTCGAATTCAAACGCCGCTCCCTCACAAGCACAGTTTTGGAGAATGGCCTTGAACTGCGATGTGTCTGCTGGATGGACGATCCGATTCACATAATCATCCTGACAAGGAAGCTGCTCGCTGGGATCCATTCCGACGATTCGATAACATTCTTCCGACCAATATTCAGGTTCGCACGATGGAACGTGCAAACGAAAAGTACCAATATGAGCAACTTGCTGCGCGTCGTGCAAAAACGCTCTGTTTTCCTGCAGTTCTTCTTTTGTCCGGCGACGCTCCCTGATCTCAGCTAGTAGCCGTTGATTCGCTTCCGAAAGTTCCGCTGTGCGTTGCTTGACGCGTTCCTCCAATTCAGCATTCAGTCGCGATAGCTCTGCTTCAGCCGATTTGCGGGCCGTTACATCACGAAAGAAAGCTCGCGTGGAAACCGGAGTGTCGCCCTCAAACGTGCAACTTGCGTTCCCTTCTACGAAGACTTCCCTACCGTCTTTTGCGATGAACGTCGCACTAATCTCTGCGTGGCGACTACCAGACAGAAGTTCTTGAAACACCTTCTGGCATTCTGGTTTGCAGTCAGGACGCACGATATCGAACACGGTAAGGTGGTTCGCAAGTTCGTCGCTTGTATATCCAAGCGTTCGTTGCCATGCCTGGTTCACGTAGTCAAACGTTCCATCGGGATTCACGCACTGAATCAAATCCGTTGTATTTTCGATCAAATCCCGATAGCGGGCTTCGCTTTCTCGTAATCGCTTTTCGGCTTCGACGCGTTCACCAATCTCACGGACAATACCGAAAACCAAGTTCTTTCCGCGCAGAGTAATTGGCTGAGTGCGAATCTCTACCGAAACTCGCCTACCGCCTTTTTGCGCCAGAACAAATTCCGTTGGTCCGGTGGGATTACCTGCCAGGTTCGATGCCAGAAGAGCGGCTGCTTTGGGAACGTCGCGCAGACGCAAGAGCCCAACCGCAAGGAAATTCCTGCCGATCAGTTCCCGTCTCGAGTAGCCGACAAGTTCCTCAGCAGCTCTGTTGCCATCGACAAAGGTGCCCTTGAGATCACTCAAATAACAAGCGTCAGGAGCACACTCGAAAACGTTTCGAAAATCATCGTTGTCCGTCTCGAAAATCATCGGACCTTCCTTTCCTCAGGCGCATCCCCAAGCTGATTTCACATTGTCACTACAATCCCGTCTGCATCGCATTCACCGTTTGCTCATTGCCAACAAGATTTGATCACCAATCACAGCCAGTTCCAACCATAGATAATCCGTCTGCTCCAATGCGAACTCCAGCCCCCCTTGCGACATGCAATATTACCCTCACTTCGATTGGGAACTTCGACGGTGCGTTGGCAGGAAACACATTGCGAGAGAAACAACTGGCGAGGTTTCGCCCTGCATGAGATCGAACGCCCCTTGAGATGTGCGCTCGGCTTAACCTCTAGCATCGAGATGCAGGATTAGATCAGGGTAGGCGACGTATTCTATCGTTGGATCAGTCTGCCGTCGCGTCGCAGCACTCGGCCAAAAACGCCGAGAGCAAAAACCGCTGTTAGTAGGAGTTCGCGTGTCTTGGGTTCTGGCACGAAGCCGGCGCGAATCGTTTTGTTTGGCGTCGACTCGAGTGCGAAATCGCGAATGATGAGCGAGTCGTCTTCGGCCGTTTCGGCACGAATCCAACCGTAGTGAAATTGATCGTCAACTTGTAAACGCACGCCAAAGAATGCGCTGTCTCGGTCATTAAATGTCAACGAATTAAGCGTTAACGGAACATCGGAAAATCGAGACGTCGGTCCGATCGGCGTGCCGGTCGCCAATAAACCGATGCCGTCGCCGTCCACAGCGATCTCAGCCAAACCTATCCCTTCAATTTCAGCTTCACCAAACGGGAAGAAGAAATCGTCCAGTACGTGTTCAATGTGCGACCGCTCAATACGCACTGTATCAACTGCAGCGTCAACAATCTCAAGTGAATTTAGGGCAAGATAATTGCTCGTCACATTTATTTCTGACAGGTTTGCAAAAACGTTTCCGACGACGCCCAATCCTAAACTCGATGAATGCAGCGAGCGGAGCGTAAAGTCAACGTTTGGATGAGGCGGACCAACTGCAAACGAAAGCGACTCATTAGAAACCATAACGACTCCCAAGTTTCCAACTGCCGTTATGGCATCATCAATGTCGTTAGACAGCACAGCAATCGTCAGCCCTCTTGCTAACCCGTTGTCGGCCGTGACGACGTTTCCTTGTCCGTTGAATTGATGCCCACCGATTGTCGCAACGATATCTACTCCAGCGGCTACGGTCTCGGTTGTTCCAATAGACGTCGAACCTTGCATTCCCGCTGCCACATTGGAGATTATTGCAATCTCGCTCGCGGAACCGAACGTCGTCGTTTGTAGTCTCAGCGTTCCGGCGTCTAATCCACTCGAGGCAATGTGAGCTGTGACTCCGGTGTAATCGGTAAAACTGTTAACGCGGTCTCGAACTTGAGCTCGCGTCATACCTTCAAATAAATCGACCTTCACGCCGTTGATTGTTAGTGTCTCGTCCTGGCCAAGCAGTATTGGTAACGCCGCGAGGTTGGTGACAAATGACGCTCGTTCAGCTGCCGTGGCAATGGTGACCGCGTGGCTTCCCGCGAACGTGGTACCATCAACGTTTAGGACTTGGACCGAGCTACTGCTCGCCAGTCCCTGAAATCCCGAGTCGCCGTTCAGGAGAACTCGGTCTCCGTACACCGTATGGTTTGCGATACGATCAATTCGTTCCAGTTTGCTCTCGATCGACGATTGATTGCTCAGCAGTGCGTCAAAATCATTTACGCCTTCGTTCGCGGATGAAAGGGCGATTTGGCGTATTTCTTTCAGAAGCGAAGCTGTTTCGCGCTGGCCCAGTTGAGCTGCTTGAAGCAAATCGAATGCATTCTTATCTAGGACTCCATCACCACGAAGATAGTGGTGAGTCACCGACACGTCCGAGATCCCGTCTCGATTTAAGTCGATTGGAAAAGTCATCGGGTGAACCAACACAGCATCGGTGTCGGAGAACTCCCACGACCCGAGCACGTGCTGGTCTGCCGGGTTCGTGTAGATGATTGCGGAACATGCTTCGCTAACAAAAAGTGTAGTTGCCAACACGCTATAGATGAAGATTCGAACCATCTTTTCCTCCATGATGATGATGGCCGCTTGGGCTCAGTTGGATTTGCCTGGAGCTTTTGCAGCTCGCCCTACAAGCACAGCGACAATCCAAATCACGGTTAAAACGCCACTCGAAGGTTCCGGAATAAAGCCGGCTCGAATCGATTTATTCGGAATCGACTCGAACGCAAAATCACTGATCACCAGTGATTCATCTTCTGCAAGTCTGGTTCGAATCCAGCCGTAATGAAACTGATCGTCGACGTGCAAGCGAACTCCTAGCAACCCGCTCTCGTGTCCGCGAAAGTCGTGCGAATCAATCGCGAGTGTCAGGTCTGAAAACTCCGACGCGGGACCGATGGTTGCTCCGGTATCGAGCACGAGGCTGCCCCCGTTGACCATCAAGTCTGAAAGCCCCAGACCGGCGATTTCTGATTCGCCGAAGGGAAAGAAGTAGTCATCCAGCACATTATCGATTTGCCCGGTTTCACTCTGAACCGTGTCGATCGCAGCATCGACTATCTGAAGCGAGTCTTGCGCTTTCGTGACGCTCGTTACATCTATCTCAGCGAGATTCGCGAACTGATTTCCGAACTGCCTCAGCCCCAATCTTGTTGAATCCAGAGCTCCAAGGCTTACTTCGACATTGGGAAGCTCAGGCGAATCGACGACAAAGGAGAGCGACCGGTCGTAAATGAATACATCGCCTAGTTCGCCGGATTCCGTTTTGAAATCGTCCCGAGGAGACGGCGATACGGAAAAAGTAACGCCACGAGCCGGTCCGTCATCAATCGTCACGACATTGCCGTGCCCCGTGAATTCCTGTCCGGCGAATTCAACGACGATATCAGAACCGGCACGACTGATTTCTGTTCGACCGATGGTAGTCGAATTTTCCGTCGCTCCAGGTAAGTTGGAGATTACGGTCAATTCCCGTGCAGGGCCGAATAGTGGAGTTTGCAGTCGTAGCTCACCGCCGACGTTGAGTACTGCGTGTATACCCGAATGCGATGAGAAGTCGTTAAATCGATCTCGTACTTGTGTGTTGGTCATGTCCTCAAACAAGTCGATTTTGACGCCGTTCAGCGTAATTGTCTCGTCTTGAGCGAGTGTCCGCGCAAATTCGGACGCTGTTTGAAAGTAAGCTCGTTCGCCCGGAACAGTCACGTTCAAACTGTATGATCCCTGATTCGCAGTGCCATCGACATTCAGAACGCGAACTGCAGGACTTGTCGTCGTCCCCATTTTTCCTGCGTCGCCATTTAGCAAAATCCTGTCGCCAAATACCGTGTTTTCAGCAACTCGGTTAAGAGTATCGATGTGGTTGTCGATGATGGCTTGATTTTCCGCGAGGGCGTCTGCATCTCCGCCTTCGTTCAACGTCGATAATGTTCTATCGCGGATGCTGCCGAGCAATTCTAAGATTGTTTCTTGACCTAACTGAGCAGTCTGAAGAAGATCGACCGCATTTCGGTTGATTCTTCCATGCGTCCGAATGTAGTGGTGAGCAATCGCTACGTCGGGAATGCCGTCACGATTGAGATCAACTGGCACTTCTGCTGGCCGTACCAAAACGGCGTCAGCATCCGAAAACTCCCACGTTCCGATCGCGTGTCGATCTGGTGGATTTGAATAGATGATTTCAGCGTGCGCTTCGCGAGCGATCAAGCCAACGCAAATGCAAAAGAATGCCAACGCGCAGAACCGGGCCGATTTCAGTCGATTCATGTTGTGTCTCCCTCTCACCCCCTAATCGGATGCGGAGTCACGAAAACTTGGTCGAGATTTCCGGAAGTTGCCGCAACAAAAATCGGCTGTCCGCACTAGCGATGGCTGGTAAACTAAACCATCAAAATTCTCATATCAGGAGGAGTTGAAAATGGATCGTCGCACGTTTGTCTCAGCCTCCACCGCCGCGCTGGCTACAACAACAATGGCAACCGGCCAGACGCAAGCGGCACCCAACGACCGGATTACGATTGCTGCCATCGGTGTGCGAGGGCGCGGCGGCAGCGTGCTGAGTGCCTTTGCCAGTCGTCCGAACGTTGATGTGAAATACATCGTCGATGTTGATGAATCGGTGCGAAACAACCGAGCCGAACAAATCCAGCAACGCACTGGCCGAAAGCCGCAAGCGATCAATGACTTTCGCGACGTTTTGGACGACGCCGAAGTGGACGCCATCATGCTTGGCACTCCGACACATTGGCACGCGATTCCGACGATCATGGCGTGCCAAGCGGGAAAGGATGTCTATGTCGAAAAGCCGGACGCTCACAACATTATCGAAGGCCAGCGGATGGTCGCCGCCGCGAAAAGGTACAAACGAGTCGTCCAACTTGGGACTCAATCGCGAAGCGGCAAACATTTTCACGACGCGATGAAATACATTTCTGAAGGCCACATCGGCCGGTGCTTATTTGCAAAAGCTTGGGAAAGTGCCAAGCAAGGTTCGATTGGCAAGCCCACCGATTCCGATCCGCCCGCCGGAGTCGATTACGACATGTGGCTCGGCCCGGCTCCGAAACGCCCGTTCAACAAAATGCGTTTCCATGGAAACTGGCGTTGGTTCTTTGACTACGGTGCCGGCGATCTGGGCAATGATGGTGTGCATCGATTGGATGTTGCTCGTTGGGCGTTCGATACGGCTTTGGCGGCACAAGGAGAAAAGCCGCTTGGGCCCGTGAAGTCGGTGTCTGCGCATGGCGGCAAATGCTATTTCGACGACCTGCAGGAATGGCCAGACAATCTGGTCTGTACGTACGATTTTGGCGAAGGCCGCGTCATGACGTACGAGATGCGAATTTGGACTCCGTACAACATGTTCGATGAAACGGAGGCTGCGATGGTTCTCGGCGACAACGGCTACGTCGTCATTGGCAACGAATCATGGCGAGCCTTCGGTCCAAAACACAAGTTAATTCGCAACGAAACTGGCGGATACGACAACACGGTTGCTCATGTCGAAGACTTCTTGAATTGCATGCAAACGCGCGGAAAGCCAGCAGCCGATTTGGAAACCGTTGGCCATCCGTCGAGCCTTCTTTGTCATCTTGGAAACGCAGCTTGGCTTGCGGGCCGGACGTTGCGATTCGATTCGGAGAATTACCGATTCATCGGCGACGACGATGCGCAGCAGTTCCTCTCACGCCCGGTTTACCGTAAGCCATGGGTACTTCCGGACATCGGTTAGCAAACAAACGCATTGCCGCTGATGCCAACGCCACTTGCTCGAACTATCATGGGATAGACGACGAGCATGCGCCAGTGCGCTGTGACAATTCATTAGCACGTTGAATCCAGGCAAGCGGACGAGTGGCAGATTCGCAATTAAAACGGAACCAGTTGCTTCGCGCGCTGTCCGTGCAAACTCAATTAGTATCGCTCGACGACGCGACAACCGCAGCTGGAGAAGCGGAACGCAGTTCTCGGTCGATCTCGCAAATCCTTGTACAGCAGGGCAAGATCAATAAGGATCAAGCATCAAAACTTGATTCGCTGTGCGATTCTTATGTCTCGGTTCACGATGGGAGCTACGACGATTCAGTTGCCACGCTGTGCCGGGAAATGGCGTTTGGCGTGGCGGATCCAGACGCTCCCACCGCGATTCGAAACTTTCGTCTTGAAGCGAGAGCTGAAAAAGCTGCTCAGCTGCCGTCGAATGCTCAAACGGATCTATCTAGGTATCAAATCCTGCGACCGCATGCCAAAGGCGGATTGGGCGAAGTCTTCGTTGCTCTGGATGGCGAACTCAATCGCGAAGTCGCGTTGAAGGAGATTCAGCTTCAACACGCGCACGATGAATCGATGCAAAAGCGATTTCTGTTGGAAGCAGAGGTGACCGGGAAACTTGAACACCCGGGTATCGTGCCGATTTACGGACTAGGAGTTCACGCGGACGGTCGGCCGTATTACGCGATGCGGTTTGTGCACGGTGACAATCTGGAAGACGCGATTAAACGATTCCACGAATTCCGAGTTGATGACGAAGATCGGACGCTTGTCTTCCGGGGACTCCTGCAACGGTTCGTGGACGTCTGCCAGTCCGTTGCGTTTGCCCATAGTCGTGGCGTCCTTCACCGTGACCTCAAGCCGAGCAACGTAATGCTTGGAAGCTTTGGCGAAACGTTGGTAGTCGATTGGGGATTGGCGAAGATGATCATTCCCGACGAAGGTGACGATTTCGATTCAGATCTTCCTTCGCCGACCAAAGAAGGTTCTCACCAATTCGCTCAGACTCACCAGGGATCTGCAATCGGTACGCCAGCGTACATGAGTCCCGAGCAGGCCGCCGGGCAGCTTGATTTGATCGGACCAGCGTCCGATATCTATTCGCTTGGAGCGACGCTGTACCACATTGTTACTGGACGGCCTTCGCAAAAAGACAAGATTCTTGCTGAGATGGTGTCAGATATCCAAACTGGTAACTTTCCGCGCCCGCGCGAAGTCAAAAGTCTTGTTCCGCGGCCGATCGAAGCGATCTGCTTGAAAGCAATGTCACTGCGAATAGCAGACCGGTACGCTTCAGCGCTCGAACTTTCCGACGACGTAAATCGGTATCTCGCTGATGAATCTGTTACCGCGTGGCATGAACCTGTTACCGTTCGACTGCGACGCTGGTTGCGCAGACACCAAACTGCGGCATCATCAATCGCAGTGGCTCTATTGGTAGCGGCCGCATCAATGGCGGTCTTGTCTTTTGTTGTGACCGAAAAGAACACGAAGCTGTCGATCGCTAACGAAAAAGAGCGCGCCGCGCGAGAACTAGCCGAAGCGAACGAAGCAGTTGCCAAGGCTCAGTCTCAACTCGCGCTGGCAACTTTGACATCAGTGATTCATGACATCGAACAAGGGCTTCACGGGCTGTCCAGAGGCAGTGACATTCGCCGACGGTTGCTTGCTACTTCCATGCAAAACCTCCGGAAGGTTTCGACCCAGTTTGTTAGCCAAGCTTCTGTTGACAGCGCTAATCTAGACGCACTGATGAGTATGGCGGACGTCGTGGCTCAGTTCGGAACTGAGGAACCTGGTAGTCTTCAGCCCGGAACATCCGCTCAACAAGTGGCCATTGAGCTGTATTCAAAAGCGAAAGAAATAGCGGCACAACTAGTGGACCAAGATCCAGACGACGAATTGCGATCAACGCTGGCACTGTGCCGTTGTCGACTCGGGAAGCTCTTGATTGAGGCAAATCAAAGCGAAGAGGCCGAAAAAGAATTCACTGCTGCCCTGAAAATCCACGATCGGCTGTTGCAATCAAACCAATCTCCGCAGAATCAAACGGACGTCGCGTTAACGTATGCTCAGCTCGCTGAGGCCACCGCGAACCGTCAACAAGTTAGTGAAGGGTACATCGATAGGGCGCTGCAAATGATTGACCAGATTGACGCCTCGCGACTGAGCAGCGAAACCGTATTCGATCTGTCGTTAGCACTTGCTCGCATCGGCGATCTCATGCAAGGTCGGTCTGAACCGAAAGCGGCGATTCCACATTTAGAAAGTGCATTGGGGATGGGGCGGAGTCTTCTTGAGCGTGATTCAACCAATTCGATCTATCGACGCCACACCTCGACACTTCTTGAACGATTGGGTATGGCTCACGAGCGGCAGCACGACACCCTGACCGCTAAAAGAATCTACGAAGAAATGTTGCAATTCAAACAGGAACTCGTTGACGACGACCCTGCAGATCTAATCGCGAAACTTGAACTCGGAATTACGTATCGTCACCTGGGCGACGTTGCAGCCGACGACGCGCAACGACTCAATGCCTATCAACAATCTGACACTGTCCTTGAAGAGCTAACGCTACAAGATCCGAGCAACCCGCTCTTTATTCAGCCGCGAATGCTGACACTGGCAGGACTTGCCGTGGCGAATCACCGATTGGGGAATCTCGATGAAGCCAAACGAGTGTGGGAAACGAGCCTCGCTGAACGCCGCCGGTTCGCAGAAATCAATAGCAACTACGAAAACGTGATCGCTGAAAGCCAAGCATTGGTCCAGCTCAGCTTGCTCTCAATTCAGGTGAGACAACCTGCGGAGGCCATACGACAGCTCGATGAAGCCCTTGTGCGATTGAATAGCGTGCAAGGGACGCCTGCGATTCAGGCGACTATCGTCGATGTATTGGTGCGAAAAGGCAGTATCCTGGAGTTTGTCGGCCGGACTGATGAAGCCGAACAAACGTTCACTCAAATCGACAAGATGGTTGACGAATTGATTGTCGAAACAACTAGCGGCGAGCCCACATTGTCAAATGCGGAAATCTTGGCGGGCCTCGGTGAGAACATCAGCAGCCGCGCTCAACTGGCGGAGAAACTTTTTGCCGAGGCCATTCGTCTATCAGATGCTGCGCCAGAATCACAAAACCTTGATGATGTGCGGAAAACGTCAACTTGGTACGAACGTCTTGGAATGATCTGTGAAGGTCTCAGCAAGTTTGACGCAGCGCTGGAACATTACGACGCGATGGCAAAATTGAAACAGAAGATCGCGATTGAAGATCCGCACAATGAAATGGCACAAGTAGAATTGGCGATCGCGTTGCGTCATCTAGGCGATATCGAATGGCGACGTTCTGACTCAGGCAAAGCACTTGAACACTACCAAGAATCCGGTCAAGTTTCCCAATCGTTTTTGGAAACGACCAATCGTTGGGGAAGGAACCATCTATCAACGCTCTACGGTCGGCTAGGTGCGTTACAACGCGAGCGAAACGAGCTTGATGACGCAATCCGCAGTTTTCAATCGAAGCTAGAGGTCGACCTTCGTTTCTACAAACAACAGCCAAAGGATGTCACTCAACGCGTGAATCTGACGCAAGCCTACGCGAACCTGGGCGACCTGCTAACGGAAGTGAATCGGGTTGCAGAAGGGCTCCAAAACTATCGCGAGTCTCGAGCAATCAGCGACCAGCTGCGTTCGGAATTCGCCAACAACGTAGAGCATCAACGGACTTATGTCATCATCTCAAACAAGCTTGCCGCGGCGTTTGTTGGCATCAAAGACTACGCATCGGCTACAGATGTCTACGAAGACGTTCGCTCGACACTTCAACAATTCATTGAATCCGGATTTGACAAAGATGCATCACAAGTCGAACTCGAAAAGGTCGAAGGGTCTTTGGAAAACGTCAAATCGCTGCACAGCGAAGCTAAATGAAACTAGTTCCGTTGGAGTCCAGTCTTTGAACGCTTGGCTGTTTACGGAGTGGCAACTTCCGGTCGATCGGTAGTTCTCATCGACCCACGAAACTATTCACCAACGCGATTTCGGATCGCTTCGCAAAGCCGTTGCATCGTTTCGATGTTCAGTTCTTCGGCTCTTGTTTCACGTGACATCTGCAGCTCTGCCATGATTGAGTCGACATCTGGTTTGTCGAGTTCACCTTTCCACGCGCCCAGAATCGAACTACGTAGAAACTTGCGCCGATGGAGAAAGATGCGACGCGTAAACTGATGGAAAAACACAAGGTCAGGTATCGCCTCGCGGCGTTCTTTGTCCGACACGACTTGGACAATCGCCGATGTGACCTTAGGCCGTGGAAAGAAGACCGCCGGGGGCACTTCTTTCAAGATTTCCGTCGTCGCGACGCTCTGCATCCAAACGCTGAGGCTTCCGTAATCTTTGGTGCACGGCTTGGCGACCATTCGATCGGCAAGCTCCTTTTGAATCATCACGGTCATGGAATCCGGGTACTGATCGATCAATAACAGGTTCGACATGACCGGAGTGGCGACGTTGTACGGGAGATTGGCGACGAGCTTAAAGCCGCGGCCAGGCGTGACTTTTTCGGCAATAAGATTCAGCACTTTTTCGTCAAAGTTGTTCTTGTTCCGCAAGACGTCTTGCTGGAGAAATGTAACGTTTTCGACTCCAAAGAGTTCCTCACGAGCCAAGTTGTGCAACTGCAGATCGATCTCGACCGTGATAACTTCCGCAGCACGTTCAGCCAGCCTTGCTGTCAGTGAACCAGTACCTGTACCGACCTCCAACACGACGTCGCTCGGCTGAATATCCGCCGCGTCGGCGACGAAATCGACCAAATTCAAATCAATCAAAAAATTCTGGCCGTGCTTTGTGTTCGGGCGGATGCCAATTTCGCGGAATCGACTTTGAAGAAAGCTGAGCGTTTGTCGTTTCGATTTCATTTATGTGCAACTTCTGTTCGCCGCGCGTCCGTTGAATTGTTTTTTCGGCAACGTTGGGCGAGACAAGTATCTAATCATTCCAGCGGCATGTCGTAGTGGAAGTTGCTAAACTTCCCTCGTTTGCGAGATCTTTCGCTTCAGGGATCTTTGGCAAGATCCACTACGTTGCTTCTACGTGCCATTATTTGTCCTGCTGTTGTGCCAAGTGACCTTCCAATTGGCGAGCTACGTACTTGGCAAGCAAATCCGTTTCCAGATTCACGGAGTCGCCGACTTGTTTCGCACCAAGAGTGGTCACGTTCAGCGTGTGTGGAATCAACGCGACACTGAACCCTTCGTTCGTCACGTCGACAAGCGTCAGGCTGACGCCGTCAACCGTGATCGACCCTTTGCTGGCCATCTGCAGAGTCAGGTGCCGTGGAGTACTGATCCAAAACGTTGACCATTCTGACTCATCAATGCGTTTGTCGACGCGGCCGATGCCATCGATGTGACCGCTGACGAGATGCCCTCCAAGACGATCGGAAAGTCGCAATGATCTTTCCAGGTTGACGGGAGAGCCGGTCGTGAATTCGCCCAAGTTAGTTTTCGCAAGTGTTTCGGGGCCAGCTTCAAACGATAGTTTCGAACCATCGACTTTGATCACCGTGAGGCAGCATCCGTTGTTAGAGATACTGTCACCGATTTCGACTTCTTCCGATACCGGTCCTGCATCGACAACGATTCGCTTCCCCGGTGGGGCATCGGTGATTTCGACGACGTGCCCCATGTGTTCGACTAAACCAGAGAACATTTTTCACCTAATCTTTACTGCTCACCCGAGTGACGCCTTCATTGTGGCAAACGAAACGCATGTAGCATAGCGCCGCAAAACGGCGGCACCTAGCGGATTGGACGAAGATTGACAACAATGTCCCGCTACACCGCTCCTTTAGCAAAATTCATCAACGTGACGTCACGATCTGGCAAGACCGTTGATTTCAAAATGCGAACTTCATAAGCAATCAAACGGACAGGAAAGAACAAAAATGAGCATGATCGTCAATGTACATGGCCGCCAAATCTTGGACAGCCGAGGCAATCCGACTGTAGAGGTGGACGTAGAGCTTTCTGACGGCGCGTTCGGTCGAGCGGCCGTTCCGAGTGGTGCTAGCACCGGCGCTCACGAAGCGAACGAGCTCCGTGATGGCGACGCAAACGCCTATTTGGGAAAGGGTGTCCTCAAGGCGGTCGAAAACGTTAACAACATCATTGTTGAAGAGCTAGTTGGACGGGACGCGACCAGCCAAATCGAAATCGATCGCGCGATGATCGAATTGGACGGTACTCCAAACAAGAGCAAGCTCGGTGCAAACGCCATTCTTGGCGCGTCACTGGCCGTCGCGAAAGCCGCTGCGGAATCGACGGAACAGCCCTTGTACCGTTACCTTGGCGGAGTCGGTGCGAACTTGCTGCCAGCTCCGATGATGAACATCGTTAACGGCGGAGAACACGCCGACAATTCGGTCGATGTTCAGGAGTTTATGGTCATGCCGCTAGGCTTCGACCGATTCAGCGACGCGCTTCGCTGCGGGGCTGAGATTTTTCACAATCTGAAGAAAGTTCTGCAAGGCAAGAAGCTCAACACGGCCGTCGGTGATGAGGGAGGCTTCGCTCCGGATCTCGGCAGCAACGTTGAAGCTCTGGACCTGATCATCGAAGCTATCGAAAAAGCTGGCTACAAACCTGGCGAACAAGTTTGGATCGCTTTGGACGTCGCCGCGACTGAGTTCTACGACACAGAGAAAAAGGTCTACTCGATCGACGGCAAGCAAATCGATTCGGCGGCGATGGTCGACTTCTTGGCCGATTGGGTCGAAAAATACCCGATTTGCTCGATTGAGGACGGATGCAGCGAAGACGATTGGGAAGGCTGGAAGCTGCTGACGGATAAGATCGGCAATCGAGTGCAGCTTGTTGGTGACGATCTATTTGTCACAAACACTGAACGTCTCAAACGAGGCATCGATGAAGGAATTGCGAATAGCATTCTGATCAAGGTCAACCAAATCGGAACGCTGACCGAAACGGTTGAAGCGATTCACATGGCGAACCGAGCTCAGTACTCGGCGGTCACGAGTCACCGCAGTGGCGAAACCGAAGACGCCACGATCGCTGATCTGGCGGTTGCACTTTGCACCGGTCAAATCAAAACAGGTTCGGCTTCGCGAACTGACCGCATGGCGAAATACAACCAGTTGCTTCGCATTGAAGAGCAACTTGGTGATCAAGCAGCCTACGGCGGACGACTTTTCCCGAAGAGGTAGGTTCGGTGTCACTCCACTCTCCCTCTGGGAGAGTCGCCGCTCAGCGGCGGAGAGGGTGAGCCGAGAAAAACTGTGTGGTTATCGAACGCGTGTTGTTAGTGAAAACGCGTTCGCCGATTCCCCTCCCCGGAAACTCGCGAGCTCGTTTCCGACCCTCCCAGCGGGAGGGTGAAGGAAAAGAGACAGACTTCGCAGCGGTGAGCAATTGGCCAACACGCATTTCCATGCCGATGACGATCAAGCTCGCGAGCGACCGACGGTCTCCGATTCGCCTTGGTTTTGGATCTACCTTTTTGCCACGGCTGGGCTAATCGCGTTGATGTTGGCCGGAAACAAGTTCGATCATCGTCAAGCGGAAATTGAACGAGAGTTTTCGGCGCGTCAAAGTCATGGGCATGTTATCTCGGGCGACGAAGGCCCGATCGCTCCTCCAGTCGCGGGCGAGCAGCATGTGACGCTTCGGCCGCTGTACATTGCCATGGGCGTGTGCGTTATCGTCGGTTGGACTGTGTTCTACCTGCGACGGACTTTTGGTAATGTTTGACGGTCGGCGAATTCCGAAATCTATCGCAGAAATGGCGACTCTCAGCGAGTTCACCACATCACGATTCTCCATCTGATGGTCATGCAGATGTGCGACAACCGATTGCTTGTCGAGATTTGCACCGCATCGTGCTCGCATGTCTGACGTCTCTACGTCATGAAACAACAAACTTCACTCGTTTCCGTGTTTTTTGTTGTCTGCGCATGCTCGTTTTTTTCTGGCCGAGTGGCCGGCGAGACCGTCCGCGTCGCAACTTTTAACGCGTCGCTGAATCTGTGCTTGGCCCCATAGATATGAATTGAATCGGCGCATTGGAATTGAAACAATTGACAACCGTCCAGTTCGCGAGGTGTCAATCATCGCTTGCGCAGCGGTGAAAATCTTAAAGTTTTTCGTGGAAGAGGTTTGACTAATCTCCATTGGCCGTTATTTTAAGTGTCCGGTAAGAGAAGCTTGAGGTCAGAACTAATCCTTTCACTTTAGACAATTTGGCGGACCGCTAATGCACTGTCATCAGCGCCTCGTTGGTGCTGGCATGACAATTTGTTTTTCTTGAGGCTAACGAAGCGGTTCGTTTGCAATTCTTCTTTGTGGCATTCTCGCCAATTCATTTAGTCTCAAATCTTAGCGATTCGCCTTTCGGTTTTTCGGATTCAATTAGTTATTAACCAAGTTTTTCTTTTTGATTTGCAATTGGGAGTTTAGTACATGCGACGCATCTTGACGGGTACGGTTGTTCTTTGCTTGGCTGCAGCAGCCAACGCAGCAACGGTTGGTGAAGCTCAGCCATTTGCAGACGGAGCTGTTGATGGATGGAGTGGAATTTCAGTCTTGGACGGTTACGGCGGACTGCCAGCTGGTGACGCTGTAACTGCTGTTAACTATTACGCCTCTCCAGGCCGCGCCGACGGAAATCACAGTGTTCAGCCGATCATCGCTGAAAATGCTGGTGGCAACTGGTCGATTTGGGCTGTTGGTCCAGTTGACACGCCTGCTGCTGGTGGCGATTACTCGATTCCTTGGAGCACCGCTGCAATTCCAAGCAACGGCAACACTTACCATCCTGGGTTCTGGCAGTGGAACGCTGGCGTTGACGACGCCGACGGCGGTCTCGTTCCTTTCGGTGACGGAACCGGAAGCGGCATGATCCAGCACAACGAAGACGGCACGAGCTACGTTCCTGCAATTGGCAACGCTCTCACAGCTCAGCACGCATCGGGTGCTGGCGGACGTGCTTACCAAATCAACTTCGAAACTGCTGCTGCAGCAGCTCGTTTCTGCGACACGTCGACAGCTGATTTCTGCTTCGACTTCGACGCTAATGACGAAGGCGCCATGGTTTACGGTGACGGCGAAATCAGAGCAGAAGGTGGATTTGACGGCGGTTACTTGAAAGTAACGGACGCGGCTAACGGCCAACGCGGTAAAGTTGTCCTTCCTGACACGGGCGCTGGCGGACAGTTCGTGTTCGGTGGTCGTACGGGCGGTGCAAACTCTGCTCACCACATCGACAACCTCGAAGCAAGCATCGTTGATGGTCGTGTTGAAATCAGCGCTATGCTGCGAGTTGGTGGTGGAACGGCCGACCCTGCCGATGGATTCAGCTTTAACTTCGTTCGACCCGGCGACCCAACATTGGCTGAGAACACTGACGGTTGGGCTGGAATCGCTACTGAACCGGAAAACCTTCCAGAAGAAGGTACTACGACTGGTATCTCGATCGGATTTGACGAGTGGCAAAGCGGTCCAAGTGCTGCTGACACGGGCAACTACGACGTTGATGACATCATCGGAATGAGCCTCCGTCTTGACGGACAGTTGGTCGGTCAAACCGCAAACTTGACTACGAAGAACGGTGCATTGGACGACGTTACATCGCTTCAAACTGGCGAGAACGCAGACAACCTGGGATGGGCTCAACTGACGATCAGTGCTCCACTGGATGGTGCGAACCTGAGCAACGTTCAGGTTACTTGGAAAGGTGCTCCCGTTGCATTCGTTCCAGAACCAAGCTCGAGCCTATTGGCGGCTGTACTTGCACTCTCGGCTTTGGGCCTCGTGCGACGCCGACGCAAGTAAGCGTTTGAAAATCTGACTGAATCACAAGGCCATGGTTTCTGCCATGGCCTTGTTTTATGCGCTGATAACTTTTTGAAGTGTGTAGGCTCGGAACAAGCGGCAAGCAATTCTTTGCTACACCGAACGCTGTGACGCCGCGCAGTTCCGGCTGATTGTACCACGCCCTGTGCCCTACCAAGCCGGAACAGCGCGGCGGCTTGCGGGAAGGCAAGATCAACGCGAATTCGCCGCTCGTTCCGAGCCTACGCCGCCAACGCCTGTGCTGCACTTTTTCGGATACAATCTTGCGTGCGTAACCAATTCAGTTCCCGAGCTTGCAAGGAGAAAAGCAATGAGAATCCTCTTCGTCGCGTTCGTTTCGGTCGCACTGTCGTTGTGCAACTTGACTAACTGTTCTGCTATTGCCGACGTCGGAGTTGGGGCGAAACCTATCGACGGCGCAGAGATGATTCTGGACGGGTCTCGGAAAATGCTCGACGAAAAATGGACCTACTGGGAAGGACCTCGATTCAGTTCCTCGCTGCCAATTAAATGGAAAGTCGTCGACGATCCTGTCGATGGAGGAACCGCCATCATGACTGACGATCCTGTGGCACAAGGAGGCAAATACGGAACTGCCGATATCGTTACGAAAAAGAAGTACAAAGACTTTCGGTTGCACGTAGAGTTTCTGATTCCAAATAAAGGTGGAAACAGCGGAGTCTACCTGCAAAATCGGTACGAGATTCAGGTTCTCGACGGCGACAAGACGAAGCACGGGATGGGAGCCGTCATTAACGAAACGGAATCGCCCTATCACGCGTACAACGGGCTCGGGAAGTGGAACGCATACGACATTAATTTCCGTGCAGCTAGATTTGCCGATGGCAAACGCACGGAAAAAGCACTGGTCTCGATGTACTTCAACGGCAAGAAGGTGCACGTCAATCAACCGATCACTCAGGTTTGGGGCGGTCCCAATTCCGGAATCGACGGTGGAAATGATGGTGGGCGCGGAATCACCGACCGACCTGGAGGCTTGAAGCTCCAGTGTGAAGGACACGATGTGCGTTACCGCAACATCTGGATCAAAGAGCTAGACTTGGCCAAGCCGGACACTGACTTCAACGAATGATTGCCTTCGAATAAGCGTCCAAGCAAGATCGCTTCCTATTCTCCGTACTCACCCAGGCTGGCGAGAAACTCGCTCATTTCGCCAGCCGCGTGGTGATCATTCTGCTTGCGAGCCTCCTCAATTCCGTTTCTTAGGAACTCGCGAGACTCGCTCAATCGACGCAGGCCGGCAAGCTGTTGTCCCGCCATGAAGAAGGCTGGGACGTACGCCGGGTCTTCCTGCGTCAGGTCGCTTAGCAGTTGCAAACTCTGGTCGTGCTGTTCTTCTTTTTGCAGTTCCATCGCCAGGCTGTATCGCAAGAACGTGTCTCTGGGCTCGTCTGCCAGCATTGCTTCTATTTTTTCTCGTCGAGACATGATTCGCTTTCTTTTGTGGTATCGCTGCGTTCGAAATTCGCGAAACGCGCTAATCGGCAAATCTTATTTAATCCCACTCTGTCATCCAACCGATAAAAAACTCGCGCAAGAGATCCACTACGTAAATCACGGGGATTTGGACAAAGCGATGAAGATCAAAACATCATTCGCGGTATTGCTACCGCTGCTAGTACTCGGCCCGTTGTTTGCCGAGCAGCAAAACGACACGATAGCGACTAAAACGCAAGCAGTCGACACATCCGACGCGAACGCCGGCGCCAAGACAAGCCGTCGAACGGCCGGAGCGTTGCCAGCCGGCTGGTTTAAGACAAAGACCGTCGCCGGTCGAAGGCGCGGTGAATCGGTCGAGCCGGTCGCTCACTTCGACACTCCGGGGACAGGACCGACGTCGAGGCGTAGCGTGGCCGAACGGCTGCAGAGCGCAAAGAGCGCACAGATCTACAGCATTCCCAATCCACGACCAGCTGTTCCGCTGAACGTTCCGACAACGACTCAAACGACAGTCAGCGTCAGTCAGCAAACCGCACCGGCCAACATTCCGGCTCCAGTTGACGCGATCGTAGACAAAGCGTCACCTGCTGTTTTGGATGCCGCACCGCACGATTTGCTCGACGCGATTCCCGGCGCGCCATTGGAAACTGAGGCCAACGACCTGAACTCCATCGTTGTTGATCAGGACGTTTCCGTTGATACGTTTGCGCCGCAGCGATTAGACGCTGATGAAGTCGACAGCACTTTGATCAAATCGGATATCGCGATTCCAGGCGAACTAGAGGTAGCAGACGTAATGGGCGAGGCAGCCGACTTTCAGCCAAACTCGGAATCGTTGTTTACACCTCCGCCAGCGGCTCAACCACAGGCGGCAAGCGTCGTGACGAAGTCGTCGATTCGTCATGAAGCGACACAAAACGAAGCAAGCATCGAACGCATGCAGTTGTCGCCAATTGATGATCAAGAAGCGTCCTCGTCACCACAACTGGCTGCAACGCCAATGGAGCACGGTTTCTCCAGCACTGACGGAGAGGAATCGGTGGAACCGGGCGAGTCAGATGTCCTGATCTCGAATCAGAATCCTGTCATCATGGTTCAGACTCGAGGCCCTCGCACAATCGTTGTGGGTAAGCCTGCGACGTATTCGCTCGTCGTCACTAACGACAGCGATAACAATGCGAAGGACGTCATCGTCAACGTTCGTATTCCAACGTGGACGGAAGTGCAAAGCCAAGACGCGACGGTCGGCGCTGCTCGAATGACGCCCGATGATCAGGGCAATACGATTATGCGCTGGTCGGTTGGCTCGCTGGCTGCACACGGAAAAGAAATGCTGAAGCTGCAGATTGTTCCTCGCAGCAGTCGGCCGTTTGATTTGGGCGTGACGTGGGTCTTCAATCCGGCTCGGACTCGTGCTCAGATTCAAGTGCAAGAGCCGAAACTTGACTTGACTGTTGTGGGACCAGCAGACGTTCTGTACGGCGAAAAAAAGGTTTACACGCTGACTGTTTCGAACCCGGGAACGGGCGACGCGGAAAACGTCGTGCTGCAGTTGTTGCCGTTTGTGCCAAATGAAGATCCCGCGGTTCGCGAGTTAGGAGTGCTTAAAGCGGGTGAACGCCGAACACTGGAAGTAGAGCTCAAGGCACGCCAAACCGGACGACTTCACATTCGTGCCGAAGCGAACGCCGCAAATGGATTGCGTGCTCATGGGCAACAGGAAGTGTTTGTTCGCCGAGCGAGCATTCAGGTCAAAGCGGAAGCTCCTGAAATGAAGTATGCAGGTAGCCGCGCGACGTTTCGGATCCGCGTTTCCAACAGCGGCGACGCGATGGCTCGCGATGTGATCGCGGTAGCTTCACTGCCGACAGGCGCTGAAGACGTTGAAGTTAAATCGAACGGAATCGTCAAAAACGATCGCTCTGAAATCCACTGGGAACTTGGAGCTCTTCGTCCAGGAGCTGTGCGAGTGCTCGAATTTGAGTGCACGTTGACAGAAGCAGGCACGAATCGAGTTGACGTCCGGTCCGTAGCTGGCGACAACTTGAGTGCTGTTACTAGCGCTCAGACGACGGTCGAATCCCTCGCTGATCTGAAGCTTACAGTTGATGATCCAAAGGGCGCGATTGCCACGGGCACTGAGGTTACCTATGAAGTTCGTGTCCAGAATCGCGGTACGAAGGACGCGAAAAACATCAGCATGATCGGGTATTTCTCGGAAGGAATTGAACCGACTGCGATTAATGGCTGGACTGGTAAAGTCAAAGAAGGGCAGGTCGAGATGGATCAAATTAACCGACTTGGGCCTGGCCAGGAGCTGACGATTAAGATTACAGCAACGGCAAACCGACCGGGCAATCATGTCTTCCGTGCAGAAGTAACTTGCAATAATCCGGAGACACGATTGGCGAGCGAAGAGTGGACTCGTTTCTATGGCGACGGCGTGCGTGTTTTGAACGCATCGTCGAAGCCAGCTTCGTCACGCCGCTAGTTTTCGGCTCCAGTCCCGTTGCTGAACAATCCGCGGAAAATCTCTTGCTGACACCAAATAGAAAAGCCATCCGGAGCGGATGGCTTTTCGTGTTTATGTTCACAGGCATGCAGGATGCATACTTCGCGAGCCAGCTTCAGTACTGGCGAACCACTCCTACAACTACGCCGACGACGGCAGCGTTTTTCACGTAAATTGGATCCATGTCGGAGTTCGCCGGTTGCAGTCGCACTCGACCTTTTTCCGGATGCCAGTATTTCAGCGTTGCTTCGCCATCGTCCGTTCGTGCGACGACCATTTGACCCGCGGATGCTGTGTCAGCACGCTCGACAATCACGTAATCTCCGTCGGCGATTTGTGCGTCGATCATCGAATTTCCAGAAACTCGTAGCGCGAAACGACCCTGCTGGGTAAACATTTCCTGAAAGTCAACCGAATCCGACTGCTCGATTGCCTCGTGCATTACGCCAGCCGCTACCTGGCCCAGCAGCGGCATACCTTCGGTCTTTCCGAATTCTGGAGCGAGCTGAATTGCGCGAGACATGTTGGGCTCGCGGCTGATCAGTCCTTTTCTTTCCAACGCTCGCAAATGGCACATCACGCCGTTTGGAGAACTGATGTTGAATCTGTTGCCAATCTCGCGCACAGTAGGGCCGTAACCGCGGTTCTGGATCTTGTCATGGATAAACTCGAAAACTGCAAGCTGTCGCTTTGTGAGTTGTTCCAAAAGCGTCATCAACTTCTTCCTTCTCAGCGCGTCCGCAAGCGGCACATCCCACTCGCGGTCATTTTGTAGATCAGCCGAGAGCATTTTTTGCAGGTTGTACGCAAGAAGTGTCGATGCCCATGAGCCCTCAATTGTAACTAGTCTGCTCGCTGTCCGAAACGGTTGGAAAGCAGGGCAATCTAGCGTGCTTCTGCGGTGTCCGCTAAATCTTCACGCGTACGACGGACTTCCAGTCCGGCAATTCTGCGTTCTGAACATGATTCACGGACGGACTATGACGAGGCCAGTTGCCGGAGTCCAGGCAGGCTTCAGCCGGCTCCGTTCAGCCTTTAGACGCCTCAAGGCTGTATTCCAACGGACATTTCAGACCAGGGTCGGACTGTCCGTCGCACATTAATGATCTGTTCTGCTAAGGGCCGCCGCTTGCGATTTTCAGTCCTGCTACGCCGGCAATGATTAGGCCGATAGAGATCAACTTCAGAGGTGCGGCGGACTCTTTGAACATTGCGATTCCAACGACGGCGATAAGTGCTGTTCCGACACCAGACCAGACAGCATAGCCCACGCTCACGTCAATCTCGCGGATCGCGAACGTCAATGCGATGAAGCTAAAGACGTAGAACCCTGCCATTGCGACGGTCGGAACGGGACGCGTAAAGCCGTCCGTCATCTTCATTGCGGTGGTGCCACATACTTCAAGTACGATCGCCACTGCCAAGTAAAGCCAACCGCCCATTTCCTGCAAAGCTCGCTATCCATCGGTCAAATAGTCTGCAAGACGATACCTCGATCGCCTGCATTGTTCAATG
>JAGQPC010000398.1 GCA_020426925.1 Planctomycetales bacterium
GACTTAACGTGCAATCGCCCTGGGACCTCAAGCCAGCGGCGACCAGCCTGCGTTTGATAGGATCTGGTTGGATAGTCCCAAATCAGATTGTGCCAGCTGATGATGCGATGAATCTTGTTCAATGTGCGCGTGCGACGTTGTCCCAAACTTCAGCGGTTAGACTTTTCGCGTGCTGCAGGCGGTGGAGTTCACCGCTGAAGTTGCGCAATCAGGTCGCGACTGCTTGAACTTGATCGGCCCAGCGGGATTTCGTGCACAAGGAGGGCGTGACCGGTGTCGTCATTCATGTGCACGTGCGGCTTGCTGATGCACGTGAAAATAGCCACCAGTGCAAATGTCTGGCAGGGTTTGTTGCATCGTTTTTCCAAGTGGCTGTCCGATCGTCATTCTCTACTGATGGCCGTGTAAGCTTGTGCGATCAGATGCTATCCGCCTCTAGACTGCATCGGTCGACTGAGCGATGCAGTTCGCACGAGCTAGTGTAGGTTCATCCTTACGCACAAACCAAGCCATCGCAAAGTCGCGATTCGCTATCAGTTTGGCGTCAGTTGTCGGCAGCTCGTGAGCCCGGTGCCGTCTGCGCTTCCAGAGTCAGTACGCCGAGCTGCCACGGGATCTGACCGTAGGACTGTCGGTATTCGCTGTCGCTAGCGCCTTGAAACAATAACCGCAAGTCTTTTGGATCGATCGTCAGTGATTGGTCGTAGCCGGTGCGAATGAACTCGCCGTGGCTGTATGAAGTAGCAAACGAGCTGGCTTGATTCACCACGTTGATCGGAGAAACAAGCGGTTTGTCGCGGGTCGCGGCGAGTGGTTTCCAACTCCCGTCCAGCGAGTCTGCGACAAACGCTTTGAAATAACGTCGGCGGTCGCCCTGAGCTTCGACGACAGTTAAGAACCGATTTTCGTTTGCGATGCGGTAAGTGTGACTTGCTTCGAAAATGTCAGCCTGCAAAGCGAGTGCCGGGTTGGACCATTCCTTGTCTGGGAACGCGGTTAGACTCGTTTCTGCCCGCCACATGCGACCATCAAGCGTGGTGAAAAACAGATGCGCCTTCGCATCATCGCAGATGACCCAAAAGTCGAGCCCAGCCTTGGTCCCTTCTGGCACGACGTACAGCGGTTTTGGGCGAGTCCATTGTGTGGGCTTTGTGATGTCTGTGTTGGTTGAATAGCACGGACCATATTTCAAATCGCGAGTTTGGTCTTCTGCTTGATAAATCAAATACCAAAGCTTGTGGGGCTGGAACCAGAAAATCTGTGGCGCACCGTGATAGCCCATCGTCAGGTCGAGCACGCTCCAATCTGCTTCCTTCGCACGACCCCAATCGGAAAATGAGAGATAGCCGATTCGAATCCGGCCTTCGCCCTGTTGGTCTTTTCTGAGCGTACAAAACAAGTGCCATCGATCTTCGAAACGCACGATGCTGGGATCTTTCACTGCGATCCACGGATGCTCTTTCGATTCTGGCAGCCGTTGTGCATCGACCGACAACAGCGGCTCGCTGACGCTCCACCGAAACCGCCCATCCTCTGGAATCTGCGAATGAGATTGTGCAGCGAGAACCAGCACGAAAGAATACGCCAGCAAACCACGAAGACGTGACATCGATTTCACCGTAAGTTGCAGGTTATCGATTGGACGAATAGCTTATTCTGCGAGCGGAATCCACACGGACATTTCCGAATCGCCGCGATTGGCCCACGCAAAGTAAGGGATGAACTGAGTTTCGATTTTACGAGTTTGTCGATTTTGAAGCTGGCGGTACAGCGATGATGCCCAATCACCTTCGGGGCGGTACGTGACCTGAGTTTGCAAACAGGTCAGCCCGTTCAGGTCTGCTGCTCTGTTCACGGCGCTAAAAACCGCATCGGAAGGCAACGCGACTTCACGCACACGAACGCTTTTGGGCAAGTCATTGGATTCAAGACAATAGACAATCGGTCCGCGTTTTACGGCGACATGGTTGCGTGTTTCTTCGACCAACGGGTGAGACTCGATCAGCTTCGCAGGCATGTCAAATTCGATCTGCAAGACATCGCCTTCTTCCCATGTACGCGAAATCGAGACGAAACCTGACGGCAACTTTTCAGCGTCAACGGGGACATCGTTAATTTGCAATCGAAAAGTGTCGGTCCACGAAGGAACTCGCAATTCGATCGAGAATGGTCGGTTTGTGCATTTTTCTACGGTGAATGTGGCAGAGCCTTCCCACGGATACTGCGTCGTCTGAACGATCGAAAGCGGTTCGCCCAGAAGATTCGTGCTTAGCTTGTTTCCACCATACAGGTTGACTGAAATCGTATCGTTGCGTTTTGCGTACGCATAGCCATTGACTTGCGCCACGGTACGAACAACGTTCGGTGGACAACAGTAGGAAGTTACAAACGGCACTCGCGCACGAGACCAACGCAGATCTGTCGGTAGTGGTTTTTCGTTGCGAAGCGGATTCACATAGAAGTAGTCTGTTCCTTCCAGGCTGACTCCGCTCAGCACGCTGTTGTAGAGCGTAAGTTCCATCAGGTCGATGAACTTGGCCTGACCCGTTGCCAGAAACATTCGCCAATTCCAGAGTACGCTGCCGATTGCCGCGCAGGTTTCGTTGTGCGCCGTGACGTTGGGCAGTTGGTAATTGCGGCCGTACGACTGGTGCACGCGCGTGATCACGCTTTGTTGATTTGATCCATCAGGAGAAGCACCATCATAGAGAGCTCCGCAGCCGCCCGTGATGTACAGCTTTTTGCGAGTAACGTTTTCCCAAATCGCATCCAGCGAATTCATGTAGCGACCGTCGCCTGTCTCCAAATATAAATCGGCCGCTCCGGCGAACAAGTAATTGGCTCGCACCGCGTGACCAATCGCTTCACGTTGCTCGACGAATGGGATGCGATCCTGGTTGTCGTCTCCACCGTCTCGCATGATGTTCCGCATTTCGATGAACTTGCTCGCAAGCTTCAGATATTGCGGGTTTCCCGTCGTTCGATAGAGCTCGACCATCGCCATGTAATGCGAAGGGCAGACCGAATTGCGGGCCAGTTCGGGCGTTGGATTTGCAAATGTCTGCAGGAGGAACGCAGCCGTTTTCTTTGCGATGTCGAGGAAATCCTCTTTTCCGGTCACGCGGTGATGGATGCATGCCGCCGTGATGAGATGTCCCATGTTGTACATCTCGAAGTTGTGACGATCTTGAAGTGGCTTTACGGTCGTGTCGCCGTTCCGATTCGCGATTAAGACAGGTGTGTGGATGTAACCATCGTCGCGTTGCGCTTGACCGATGACCTTGATGCATGAATCGATTGTGTGCGAAAGTTTTGGATCTTCTGTTACTGCGAGAACTGAACAGGCCGCTTCGATCCATTTATAAAAATCGCCATCGTTCCATTTGGCTCCGTGATATTTGCCGTCCATCTTCCCAGCAGCGATCAAGAAATGCTGGTAGTAAGGTTTGTACTTGTCGCCCTTCATTAGCTCCCACATCGCGGGAACGGATCGATCGCGACAGACGGCAAACCGATCGGCCCAGAAACCGCCCGTCCATTGGACTTCACTTAAACCGATTGCGTGGGTGACGGCGTGGGGACTCGAATCGGTATCGGTTATTGCATCGCTACCCACTGCGACGCGAACGAAAAGTGCAAGCAGCAGAAGGCCAAATAGTCGACTCATTTGCAAAATCTTCTGGACTGTACTGCGCCAACTGCGATCGCACCGAAGTGCCGCTTGTTTTTGGCTTTCGGTTTCGAGTAGTGGAAGTTGCTAAACTTCCCAGACCGCAGGGATCTTTGGCAGGATCCACTACGCGCGTGAATTTGGAATCAATCGCTAGTGCGCTGCTTTCGGGTCAGTTTGGGTTTCGACGGTTGCGGCGAGAACAATTGGAGCCGTTCGGTCGTCGCCTTTGACGAAATCGATTCGCGTTACAGGAATGGACTTCGTGGGGTAAATCGCGAGGTATCGAATTTGGTGCGGGCCAACCATGAACGCGAACTCTGATTCGGGAACATCGACGCGGCGAATGTAGTCTGCGAAATGGACGCCGTTTTTGAATTCGGTGACTTCCTGCGTGCCGTCTTCGTAGTGGACTTCTACACTCATCGACGTTGATTGACGACTATTGTACGGATATCCCCAGCCACTTGCTCCCGACAACAAATGAATGCCGCGTGCAGGAACACCTACTTTGACGCTCGTGCGTTTTGGCATTTTGCGGCAAACATCACCGAGTGGACCATTCAACAAGATTATGTTTTTGACTTTGCCATTTTGAGGATCGGCGATGTCGAACGGCACACCTTTGAATGTTTGCGTTTCCCATCCAGGAATCACATATCTTTCGCCGCCGGTGAAAAGACCTTGGTCACTCGCGATCGTCGCGCCTTCGGCAAAGTCGAGCGGAACAAACGAACCGCGTTTCGTCAGAAACTCGAGCAAATCGGTGAGCTCTTGTCGCGACAGTTCCTTTTCCACGCCCTCGGGCATTAGCGACGTTCTCGTACCGGTGAATTCTTCAATGTCGTCTCGCAAGACGGTCGTCTTTTTGCCTTCCGCATCGAAGAACTCCAGCGCGGTGCGAGATTCCGACGCTAACATGCCATTGATTACCTTCCCGTCAACCGTGACAGCGGTGTAGAGGCGGAAGTTGCTTTCCACGCTTTGGTTTGGATCAAGGATGTGCGTCAGCAATTCTTCTTTGGGATGGACCGCCATGCCTGTGAGGTCTGGTCCGATACTCGCACCCTCACCCGAATGCATGTGGCACTTGGCGCAGATTTTCTTAAACGCAAGTTTGCCTGCAACCGGATCTCCTGTGACCTTCGTGATGGGCAAGTACTCTTCGATTACTTTTTGCCGGTTCGCGTTCGGCAACGCTCCTCCTCGTTCGAGGATCTCTTGCGCGCGGCGGCGAACTTGACGGTCGGGATGTCGAGCTAGATTCTGTCGCTGATCGAGCGAGAATTCAGCAAGTTGCACGTCTCCCGCATCAATCGCATCGAGCAACTGTGGTATCGCACCACGGCGGCCGAGCAGTATCTGCAGACCTTGCGATCGAACTCGTGGCGTTGCGGAGTTCAAATGCGAGATAAGCAATTCGCCAAACTTAGGCGCTTCACTTTGACCGATCGCCGCAACCAACCCTTCGGCTAATTCGGGTTGAGTTTGGAGCGTAATGCGTTCGAGTATCGTTTCGACCGTTGCGTCACTTCCGGACTGGAATTGAACAAGCTCGCGTGCTGCCGTAAGTCGGTCGGTCACCGAGCGGTCTTCGTCG
Organism: Planctomycetales bacterium; assembly: GCA_020426925.1. Lineage (GTDB taxonomy): Bacteria > Planctomycetota > Planctomycetia > Pirellulales > Pirellulaceae > JAGQPC01. Next base: position 5,271 of record JAGQPC010000398.1, read on the forward strand.
TCTACCTTCGCCAATAGTTCCTCAACAATTGCGTTCGAGTACTTCGCAAGTTTTTCGCTGCCCCAGACGCTGGCGAGTCGGAGAAGTTGGCCTCGCCCGCCGGTGTCGAGACGATTGACGAGCGTTTCTAGATTCTGCTCCAGCGAAGCCGTCATCGCTGGTTTTTTGTCGGCTGGCCATCCGTCTGCCATACCGGAAACAATCGTCTGAATCGTTTCAGGGTTTGCATCTGCAAAAGACGCAATCAAGTCACCTACGGAAGCGATTGGTGCGGAACGACCATAGTGTTCAGCCACGATTTTCACGCGTTCAGCGAGCGGATCTGAAAGTGCTTTCGAGTTTGCTGCAATCGATTTCAAGAAACCGTGGCTGTTGTTAGCCGCAGCAGCGACTAAAGCATCGCTCATCCATTTGTCTGATGTTGCGTCGTCTGCTACTGCGGCTACCTGTTTTCCGCCGGTTTCGGAATTGCCTGTTGGCAGATCAGCGAGCGCCAGCATGGCAGCGAGCCGAACTTGCGGATGAGGATCTTGTAGGAGCCCGTTTTCGACGATCGCGTCGACCGATGCGGGTTCGGACGGTTGAACTTGAATCGCGTTTCGTCGAACGCCTGCCGATGAGTGCTTTAACGCGTTGCGTGCAACTTGCGTGGCTTCTGCGTTGTTTCCGTCGAGTGCGCCGAGTCCCTTCAATGTCCACAATGCGTGAGTGGCCGCAGCGTTTAAACCGATCTCATCGACGTCAGCGTTTGACGCCAACGCGACAAGCGCCGGAATGACTGACTTGTCGCCACGTTCGACGAGTAAACGTTGTGCATGTTTTCGCCACAGCATCACGTCACTTTTCAGCGTGGCCACAAGCTGTTCTGACGTTGCGTCTTGCAGAGATTGCGGACTTGGCTTCGGTGCTTCGTCGTAAACGAGCCTGTAAATGCGACCATGACGCTTGTCGCGGAGGTCGGTCATGTACGCGTTGCCGGGACCGTTTTCAAAGCCTCGCGGCGTCGGATTGTGTTGAACGATGTAGTTGTACCAATCGATGACCCAAACGTTTCCGTCGGGGCCAATTTCCGACATGATTGGAGCGGTCCACTCGTCGTCGCTTGCCAGCAGGTTGAAACTGTACTTCGACGTAAAGTCGGCTCCGTCGGGGCGAAGGACAAATGTACCGACCAAGTGACCGGTTGGACCGTTCACGAATGCGACTCGGTTCCAATACTCTTTTGGATAATTTCTAGCGGTGTAGAGCGCGTGGCCGGCACCTGCTGTGTAACCTCCGTGCTGGTCGACTTGGCGAACTTTGTCCGTGACGGGTTTGAAGAGATGACTTTCGGCGATCGTGCCAAGGACAAGCGATGGGGCCCAGCCCTTAACTCGTTCGTAGTAGCGATTTGCGATCGGCATGTAGACGCTTGGATTGTGGTTGGCAGTCGATCCAAAAATGATGCCTTCTTCGCTGATGCCGAGTCCCCAAGTGTTGTTGTTGGTCGAGCGAATGA
>JAGQPC010000019.1 GCA_020426925.1 Planctomycetales bacterium
TGCGATCGTGTTTTTCGACGAGGCGCATTTGAAGTTGCCCCGCATTCTCGGCGGGAAGCTCAAAGTGCCGGCGTCCGCGGCCGATCAGGTCATCAAGTCGATCGAACCGGTGGCATCGCTGGTATCGGTTCATTCCGAAATTGGCGGTCAATGTGCTGCGGAAACGGTCGTGGGCGACGCGCGGCCGCACGTACACTTATTGCCGTACGAAGACGGATTGCGGGCCGAATTTTTCGTGCGTCCCTTCGGCAACGCGGGGCCGTTCTGTCGGCCGGTTCAAGGCGGAGCGAATGTTTTTGCAAACATCGACGGCCAACCGAAAACTGCCATTCGCGATCTGGACGAGGAACGGCGGCGCCAGGAAGCGGTGATCGCTTCGTGCCCGGAACTGGCGGCTCGCGCAGCCACCAGCGAATCGTTTTGTTTTCCGTCGCCGATCGAAGCGCTGGAAGCGCTAGTGCAACTGGAGGACTTGGGCGACAAAGAGGTTGAACTGCATTGGCCGCAGGGCCACGGTTTGCGGCTGGCGGGCCGTGCATCGGCGTCGCAGTTTCAGGTTCACGTCCGCAAAGACCGCGACTGGTTCGCCGTTTCGGGCAAGTTGAACGTGGATAAGTCGCTGGCGATCGACATGCTGCAACTGGTCGAACTGGTCGAGGCAAGCCCCAGCCGGTTTGTCAAGCTAGATGACGGCCGGTTCCTTGCCTTGACGGCCCAATTGCGGCAACGGATCGAAGAACTAGCCGCATACGGCGACCGGCGGCCGAACCAGAACAAGTTGCGGTTTCCGCGCGTGCGTGCGGCGGCGTTGGAGGATTTGGCCGAGTCGGTACAGTTGAGAGCCGACGCGCACTGGAAGGATTGGGTTCAGCGAATGCGCGATTCGGCTGCCGTTTGCCCGGAAAAGCCTACGACGCTGCAAACCGAACTGCGGGATTACCAGCTTGAAGGATTCCGCTGGCTAGCACGGCTGGCGGCATGGGGAGCCGGCGGTTGTTTGGCCGACGACATGGGGCTTGGTAAAACCATTCAGGCCCTCGCGTTGCTGTTGCACCGTGCGACCGGCGGACCGGCGCTGGTGGTCGCGCCGACATCGGTAGCCTTCAATTGGCTGAACGAAGCTCAGCGGTTCGCCCCCACGCTGAATGTCCGCATCTTCGGCGAAGGCGACCGGGCGGCGTTCTTCAAAAAGCTCGGTCCGCGCGATGTTGTTGTTTGTAGCTACGGGCTGCTGCATAAAGAAGCTAAGCGGTTGCAAGAGCCGGCGTGGCATACCGTTGTGCTGGACGAAGCCCAGGCGATCAAGAACATGGCCACACAGCGATCGCAGGCAGCGATGGGATTGCAGGCGGATTTCCGTTTGATCATGACCGGCACACCGCTGGAAAACCACCTGGGCGAATTGTGGAACCTGCTGGAATTCATTAATCCGGGACTGCTTGGTTCGTGGGACAGTTTCCAGGAACGGTTCGCCACACCCATCGAACGGGATGGCTGCCGTGAATCGCGCCGGCGACTGAAGAAGTTGATCCAACCGTTTATTCTCCGACGTACCAAGTCGCAGGTATTGCAGGAATTGCCGCCACGCACCGAGTTGACGCTGCAGGTCGAACCGAACGACGAGGAGATAGCGTTTTACGAGGCGTTGCGGCAGCGTGCGATCGAAAAGCTGGCCAAGTCAGCGGACGGACCGCAACACTTGCAGATCCTCGCAGAAATCATGCGGTTACGGCGTGCATGCTGTCACCCGCGTCTGGTGCTGGACGACTGCGGCATCGCTAGTTCGAAGCTCGCGTTGTTCTCGGAAACACTGGACGAACTGCTGGACAATCATCATAAGGTGTTGGTGTTCAGCCAGTTTGTTGATCACCTATCGATCCTGCGGGACGAGTTGGACCGCAAAGGCATATCGTATCAGTACCTGGACGGCAGCACGCCGGCGCGGCAGCGGAAGCATCGCGTCGAGGCGTTTCAGGCCGGCCAGGGCGACGTGTTTTTGATCAGCTTGAAGGCGGGCGGACTGGGGTTGAATCTGACTGCGGCGAACTACGTGATTCACATGGACCCGTGGTGGAATCCGGCCGTCGAGGACCAGGCATCGGATCGCGCCCACCGATTAGGTCAGCAGCGTCCGGTCACAATTTACCGCTTCATCATGCAAGGCACGATCGAACAGCGAATCACGGAACTCCACGCCACGAAGCGGGATCTGGCAGATAGTTTGCTGGAGGGCACGGAAATGAGCGGCAACCTGTCGGCGGAAGAACTGTTGAAAATGATCCGGGAATAGGAGGAGCATCATGTCTGCTTCAAATTGGACGGCCAAAGGCGGCGCGTTGAGCGATAAGTCGGCCCGCGAGGAATATGGGCTCTCGCGAGTGTCGTTTGATCGACGATCGACTTCGCCGAAATCTGCAAAGCAGTTGCAGTTTCGACGAAAAGATTGTCTTTGGGGTAAGCGTTGAACGCTTAGGGTGTGTGACTCATCAGCGTGAAAGCGATTTGGCCACGTCCCATTTGAGTGTGAGCAGGCGGTCGCTTGCGCCGCTGATGGCGATCTGAGGTTTCGATGGGTGGAGCGACACGGAGGAAATACCGTCGACTCGCGGGTTGAGCGTGGCGAGCGATTCGGACGCGTCCAGGCTCCACAGTCTCACCGTGCCATCGTCACTCGCCGAAATGAAGTGATTCGAGCTGATGAATGAGATGTCGCGGATCGTTCCGCTGTGGCCAGTGAGTCTTGCGGCCACTTGCTGCGATGTTGTGTCCCAAAGAATCAGCGTTTTGTCGTAGCCGCCCGAAACAACCGTTTCGCCATCGGGAGACACGGCTAGGCATCGAACGACATCTTCGTGCGCGAGCAACCATTTCTTGTGTGCCTTGTCGTCGCCGTTTGCATTGGTGCCAAGCGACCAAATGCCGACGCGTTTGTCGCTGCCTCCGGTGGAATAGAGTCGTTTTTGGTCGGGCGAAAAAGCTAGATCGAGAACGGCGCTTGCGTGGCCAAGTAGCGGAGCAGAGAGCGTTTGCCGGCTGATGTGGTACAGGTAGATTGCGCCGTTTCCAGTTCCGATTGCCAGCGATTCGCTGTCGGGCGAAAATGCTAACGCCCTGATCGAGCTGTCGAAAGCTGAAATGATCGACTCTCGCTGCACCGACGAGGAGCGCCAGATCGTGACGGTCCGATCGTTGCCACCGACCGCAACTAGTTCATCATTCGGGGAAACTGCCAGACGCTGAATGTTGCCTTGTTGATTCGAAAGTGACGACAACGTGATTGCGTCTTGCAGCGACTTGAGACGTTCTTGCACTTCGAGCGAATTTCGATCGCCGAGTGCTTGACGCTCATCGAGTTGATGCCGAACGAGACGACCGAGTTGCCTCAGTTTGGTGTACGCTTCATTTCGTTCGTGAAATCGTTCTGAATCTAACGCGTTGATTAATCGATCGACTTCTTTTGGGTCGATCGCAATTTCATCTTCGACTTCTTCGACGCGGAGGCGATTGGCAGTGTCGACGTACGCGAGGAACCGTCCACTCGCGGCGTAAGTTCCCAAGTGGCCATCGTACTTTTGGAGGATGGTGGGTCTTTCTGTAGCATCGGCCGCGCTGGCCACATTCCACTGGCCGAGAAGCGACGCGACCATCATGCATGTGATTGCCCTGTTTCTGCTACTCAATCCTTGCCACATTCCCGTCAATTCCTCCACAGGCTTCAAACAAGATCAACGCGTCTCGTGTCGCCGCCACGTCGTGTACTCGAACAATTTGGATTCCGCGTTGAGCCAACACCATCGTCGCACCGATCGTTGCGTAGGTTCTGTCCGCATCGGCGCTAACCATCAGCTTACCTATAAAACCCTTGCGAGAATGCCCCACTAACACGGGACGGCTCAATTGATGAAACGCTCCACATTCGTTCATCAGCGTTAGGTTGTGTTCATGAGTCTTGCCAAAACCGATGCCGGGATCCAAGCAAATGCGCTCGAAATTGATACCGGCCGCCAGCAGGTAGTCTCGGCGAGCTTTCAGATAGTCCAGGATCTCGGCCGTGACATTTTCGTATCGCGGACTGTCTTGCATCGTTTGGGGAGTGCCTTGCATGTGCATGGCACAAATCCCCGGTTCCAGATCCAAAGCGACGTCAATCATTTGGGCGTCTAGGCCGGTTACGTCGTTAATGATTTCGGCGCCTGCGTCGATGGCTGCTCGAGCAACCGCCGCTTTTGACGTGTCGATGGAAATGTAGGCGTCCAGTTTGTTTAGCTGCGGAGCCAAACGTTCGATGACCGGAATGACGCGTTTGAGTTCTTCTGATTCGGAAACTGGTGATGAATACGGACGCGTGCTTTCGCCGCCGATATCGAGAATCGTCGCGCCTTCGTTAGCCAATTTCAGAGCGTGGTCGACGGCGGCATCTGGTGACAGGAACTTGCCGCCATCGGAAAAGCTGTCGGGCGTCACGTTGACGATGCCCAT
>JAGQPC010000399.1 GCA_020426925.1 Planctomycetales bacterium
TACAATCTTCCCAGCTCACTAAGATTCAATCTGAGCCGTTTCGTGCGTGAAGCGGTGTCGCAACACTTTCCTTGTGGTGCAGCATGTTGTGCCCTTATGCAATTCGCCACTGCGAACAAATGGATCGCTTTCATTCAGGACTGTGGCGTTGTCCTGCGTTGATTGTTTCACTTCCTGCGGATCAGGCCACGAGCGTTCTTCAATATCTTCTGACTCTTGCGTGCGAGTGTCAGAATCATGCGAACATTTTACTCGGTCGTCGCGCACTTGCTGCGATGCCGCCAGACTGGCTCGCAGATCGTATTCACACTGCTGCTAAAACTCGACTCAACCTTACCGATGACTGGGAATGCCGCCGACTGATCGAAGTCTACGCTGTCATTGACATCAACCTTGCAATTGCGTTTGCCGAAGCATGTTCAAATTCCCAAGACTCTGAGATCGCCACAGCCGGTCGCGAGTTTCTCGACGATCCCCAAGGCATTGCCGCCATAGCTCGGTTGTGTTTGGATCAGCCTCTTCCGTAACTTGGCAGTGCTTCAGCAGGCACGCCTGAAAGAAGCTCGTCTTTTTTGCTGGTTCGGAAAATCGCCGCTTCTTGAGTTTCCGGGACGATCCAGCCTCGAAGCTGACGGATCAGCAGCACTCCGATCATGGCGTGCAATTCTGCAGTCGGCCTGCGCGTATGTGCTGCTTACAGAAACTCGTACGTTCGGCGTTTCGGATAACTGATCGGTCCGGACAACGCTGCCTTACAGAGTGCGTCCTGCAAGTTCTCTAACGAAGTTCCTTCAGTGCGATAGTCGTCAGGAAGTTCGAAGCAGAATCCTTTGCTCGTCTTTACCAAATAAACGTCGAACAGTTCTTTGGTACGAGTGTTGCGGATGCGCCAACCGTGGAAGTTTCGAAATCGATTCCAAATTCTGGTAAACGTATTAGACGCCCCGGTTTCCGGTGTGGGAATCGAAGAGATTCTGAAGCAGCGGCGCGGTGTCTTAGGCCAGTAGGTCGTAGCCACCAGTTTCAAATTGTCACGAACCATTGGCGTGCAACGCGCGAATTCTTCACGGTGTCGTCGAAGTTGGGCCGCCGCTGACTCATTTGATGTTCTGCGACGCGACGCTGCGCTCACTTGTTGCAGCCAACTGTCCATGCCGTCTGGGTCTCCGGTTTTTTGATACACCTTCGTGTTCGAATCTCTGTTCCACAGAAATCTGTCTAGTCAAAGGTGATGAAAATGATATCGCAGGACTATGCGTTGGTAAACTGCATGCTCTGGTCAAACACAAAGTCCGCGAATTTACAGGCCGCCTTAGCTGTCTTCGCATAAGTCTCGCGGGTTAGTGTTCGGTTTGCCCAATGTTCAGAAACCGGACGCTAACCAACGCGAATGTGCTGATAATCAGCACCATCGTTGCGGATTGCCTAGTTGGTCTGTGTTCTGCCGTTCATTCGTCGAGCGTAACGATCTGCTTCTGTCTATGCTGCATGTGTTTTCCGTTCCCGTTAGAAGCGATTTGGCGTCGCTTCGCTGTCTTGGCCTGAACATTTCAGGCGGCGAAATCAGGACTTTCTTTAATAGTGTAATTATGTACACTATCCGGCCGCTTCTTGCCGAGATTATCAATATGCCCGTGATTCAGCCCCCAAATGCCGAGACGATCCGTCAGCTCCGCAGCCAGTTAAGCCGGTTTTCGCCACGGCAGCAAACTTTGCAGGCATCGCGGTCTGTGCTGGATCAATTGCTGCCCGGTGGTGGCGTGCGTTTGGGTGGCATTGTTGAGTTCTGGGGAGATACCGGCGATGGCGCCACAACGTTGTCTCTGTGGATGATTCGGCAACTTTGTCGCAATGGGGGAAAGCTCGCCATTGTGGATTGCCAACGCCAACTTTTTCCGCCGGCGATTGCTGCATTGGGAATCGATTTGCAGCACACCGTTTTTGTTCACCCTCAATCAAAACGGGATGAAATTTGGGCATTGGTGCAGTGCCTGCGTTGTCCATCGGTCGCCGCTGTTTGGAGCTGTTTAGGAAAACTAGACGCGCGCGAGTACCGATGCCTGCAATTGGCGGCGGAAGAAGGTGAAGGAGTGGGCGTTTTTGCTCGACCAACCGGAATTCGAGGTCAGCCAACCTGGGCAGATGTGCAGTTTATGGTGACTCCGCAAACGGCAAATGAATTCGTCGTTAGCGCAAGTCGTCGTTTTGTTGTTGAGGTAATGACTTGCCAGCAGGGAACGAGCGGGAAGTCGGTGACCATCGATATGGATGCGATCACTGGTGAAGTGAGGCCGTACGATGCTAAAACGAATCCTGTGTGCCTGGTTCCCCAATTGGCCAATCCACCGATTGGTCGTTCAGCAACCGGAGTTTAGTGGCAAGCCTGTCGTTTTGTATGTTCGCGATTCGCGGCAACGGCAAATCGTAACGGCGTGCTCGTCCGCTGCCGCAAAGCGTGGCGTTCGACTTGACATGCCGCTCGTTGATGCCGCCACATTAATTACGAGCAAGCATTTTTTTGTTCAGCCGCACGATCCAGCAGCAGACCACGCGGCGCTCGCACAATTGTGTGATTGGTGCAATCAGTTTAGCCCGCTCGTTTCGCTGGATTTGCCGGACAGTCTTTATTTTGATCTAGCCGGCGTTACGCATTTGTATGGAGATGAGCCAGCGCTTACCACGTACGTCGCTAGAGCAATTCACGCGAAGGGTTATCGGCCTCGATTGGCAATCGCCGATACTCCAAGTGCCGCATGGGCTGCAGCTCATTTTTCCGATAGCCCGCTAACCATCGTTCCGCCGTCAGCTCCGCAAGCGTTGTTTCATCTGCCAGTGGCTGCTTTGCGTTTGCCAAAAGCGACATTGAAAAAGCTCGATCGGTTAGGCATTCATCACATTCAACAGTTAGCCGATTTGCCTCGCGCAAGCTTGCCTTCGCGGATTGGAAAAGAAACGCTCGATCGATTGGACTATTTGACGGGCAACAAGCTGGAAACGATTTGCAATTTCAACCGACCGCCAACATTCGAGCAAAAATGGCTGCTCGAACACGCGACCGCTCATTGGGAAACGATCAAGCATATCGTCCGAACGCTGCTGGAACGTTTGGCTCGTCAACTCCAGCGTCATGGTCATGGAACGCACAAGCTGGCGATTCGCTTCGATTGCGCAAAAAAACAAACGATGTCAATCAAGATCGGTTTGTATCGTGTTAGCTCGCATCCAGAACATTTCGTCAGGCTGGCAGAAATGCAATTGGATTCTGTTCGGCTACCCTCGGCCGTGGAATGCGTAACTGTTGTTGCTGGCGACACGGAACCTCTGGAGCAACGTCAACATTCGCTGTTCATGCATGACAACCGTGCCGACTCGCGAGAGTTCGCCGATCTTGTCGAGCGTCTTAGCAGTCGACTGAATGCGGACCGCGTCGTGCGAGCACTGCCGGTCGACGATTGGCAGTCGGAAAAAGCATTTCGCTATCGATCGTTGACGCAAGACAAAACGGAAGCCGGACGCGTGAGCGAGGCTAAGCTTTCTGGTCACGCTCGACAAGATTCATCGCTCATTAACGCATCGAGTTTTCATTGCCGGCCATTGCGAATGTTCTTTCCGCCTCAACCCATTGATGTGTCCACTGTCCCGGACGGATCGCCTGCTCGTTTTCATTTTCAAGGCGAACAACGAATCGCAAACTATTGGGGGCCGGAACGTTTAGAGACAGCGTGGTGGCGAGGTGCTTGCGTCAAACGAGACTACTATCGCGTGGAAACAGAAACGGCGAGTCGTTTCTGGCTCTTTCGTCGTTTAGATGACGATCACTGGTTCTTGCAAGGCTGCTTTGATTGATGCGTTACGCCGAATTGCATTGCAAAACGAATTTTTCGTTTCTCGAAGGAGCCTCGCACGCAAAAGAGCTAATTCTTCGTGCTGCGGAATTTGGCTACGATGCGTTGGCAATCACCGATCGCAACACGTTGGCCGGCATGGTGCGAGCTCACGCGGCTGCCAAAGAGGTTGGCTTAAAACTGATTGTCGGCGCCGAAGTAACGCCCATCGATGCGCCGGCCGTGGTGCTATGGTCTATCGATCGCAAAGGCTACGGCCAACTTTGTCGGTTGATCACCGTTGGCCGACGACGAGCGCCCAAAGGACAATGTGATCTCACATTCGAAGACATCGCCGAACACTCTCAAGGATTGCTCGCGGGAATTGCGGCTAGTTCATGTGCTCAAAATGAAAACCAAACCATTTCACACTACCGAGACGTGTTTGGCGATCGCTGCTACTTATTGGCGGAATTGCACAACGGCCCTGACGATGAACGCCGATTGGATGAATGCATCCGGTTATCAAAAGCAACCAACATTCCGTTGGCGGCGGCTGGTGACGTTCACTTCCACACGCCAGCTCGTTTGCCTTTGCAGCACGTGCTGACCTGCATCCATCACGGCGTGACACTAGCCGAAGCTGGCAGCTTGCTCTTTCCAAACGCTAGTCGGGCTCTGCAACCGTTGGCTCAAGTTGCCGCCAAATTTAAAGCCGCACCTGATATCGTGCAGCGAACGGTCGAAATCTCTGATCGCTGCACTTTCAATATGAATGAGCTGCGGTACGAGTACCCGCTGGAATTAGCACCTGACGGGATGGAGCCGATCGATTATCTCAAAGAACTCACCTGGCAAGGAGCGGACCATCGATATCCAGAGGGCGTTCCGGAAAAAGTTCGCGAGCTACTGAAACACGAACTGAAGCTGATCGAAAAGCTGAAGTACGAAGCCTTCTTTCTGACAGTTTATGACGCGGTCCGTTTTGCTCGGACTGGTGAACGCGAAATCGAAAGCGCCGGTCGCCGTTTTGCTCGATCCGATTATGAAATTCTGTGTCAGGGTCGAGGGTCGGCGGCCAACTCGGCCGTCTGCTTCTGTTTAGGCATCGCTTCCGTGGACCCAAAACGTACAGAAGTATTGTTCGAGCGATTCATCAGCGAGGAACGGAATGAAGCACCGGACATCGACGTCGACTTCGAGCATGAACGCCGCGAAGAAGTGCTGCAGTACCTGTACGAAAAGTATGGCCGCGAACGAGCGGGTATTGCCGCCACGGTGATTACTTATCGGCCTCGTTCCGCGGTTCGCGATGTCAGCAAAGTGCTAGGACTGTCGCAAGACAAGATCGATGCGTTGGCAAAAAATGTTGGCTCGCACTGGGCGTCGCCAGAGCAATTGCCAAAAGCGTGTAAAGAGTCGGGCATCGATCCGAATTCAGCAATCGGCCAGCGTTTGGTTCATTTGGTTAGTGAGCTGCTGGGATTTCCTCGCCATCTGTCACAACATGTTGGTGGCATGGTGATGACAAGAGGTCCGCTGTGCGAGCTTGTTCCGATCGAAAACGCAGCCATGGAAAATCGTACGGTCGTCGAATGGGACAAAGACGATCTGGAAGAGCTGGGGATTTTGAAAGTCGATTGTCTATCTCTTGGGATGCTGACAGCCATTCGCAAGTGTTTTGATCTCGTTCATCAACAAACCGGAAAACGATGGACGTTGGCAACGATTCCAGAAGCTGACGAAGCGGTCTATGACATGATTTGTGCTGCGGACGTCATCGGCTGCTTTCAAATCGAAAGCCGAGCGCAAATGTCGATGCTGCCGCGACTGAAGCCTCGGTGCTACTACGACTTGGTCGTTGAAGTAGCAATCGTTCGGCCCGGACCAATTCAAGGAGGCATGGTGCATCCTTATTTGAAGGCACGAGATGCCGGCAAAGCGTTGTATCCGAGTGAACATATTCGCAATCTGCTAGGAAAAGTGCTCGACAAAACGCTCGGCGTTCCAATCTTTCAAGAGCAGGTCATGCAGCTGGCGATGAAGGCCGCGAATTTTTCACCTGGCGAAGCAGATCAGCTACGACGAGCGATGGGAGCGTGGGGCAAAAAGGGACACATCGATCACTTCCAGGAAAAACTTTTGGATGGCATGAAGCAGTCAGGGTTGCCTCAAGAGTTTGCTGACCAAATCTTCCAAATGATCAAGGGCTTTGGCGAATATGGATTTCCCGAATCGCACTCGGCCAGCTTTGCGTTGTTGGCTTACGCTTCCGCGTGGCTGAAGTACCATTATCCCGCTGCGTTCACAACCGCGTTGCTCAACAGTCAACCGATGGGGTTCTATGCGCCGTCTCAGTTGATCCAAGATGCGCGCCGCCACGACATCAAGGTATTGCCGATTGATGTCAATTACAGCGATTGGGATTGTACGCTGAACGATTTAAACACGATTCGATTAGGTTTTCGTTTGTCCAAAGGATTTCCACAACAAGCTGCGTGCACGATAATGCGTTGTCGCGAAGACGGCCCCTTTGATTCCATCGACGAATTTGTGGAAAGAACAAAACTCACGCGAGCGATTGTCGTTCGGCTAAGCGAAGCGGATGCATTCGGCTCGCTTGAAGTTTCTCGCCGCCAAGCATATTGGTCCGCGTTGTCTCTGGAAGAAAGTCGTCAACCGATGCCGTTGTTGGAATCTGCCGACAACAACGACGAGCCTCCAACCGATTTGCCGCGCCGTTCGTTATGGCACGAAGTATGTGACGACTACTCGGTGACCGGTTTGACGTTGCGAAAACATCCGATGTCATTTTTTCGTGAACAGCTGCAAAGCAAAAAAGTACTTTGCACGTGCGAGCTTGAAAAACAAAAGAATGGCCAAACGGTTCGCGTAGCCGGAATTGTCACAGGCCGCCAACGCCCGATGACAGCCAAAGGAGTCACTTTCGTCACACTTGAAGACGAAACAGGTTTCGCGAACCTGGTGATTTTCAAGCCGGCATGGGATCAATATTCCAATATTTTCCGCCATTCCAATGCGTGGCTGGTAACGGGCAAGCTGCAACACGAAAGCGATGTCACTCACGTCCTAGTCCACCAAGTCGCCGATTTCACTCCTGAACTCTACGGGCTGCATACCGCCTCGCGAGACTTTCATTAAACCGTGTGCGCAGGATCACAAGCCGGAAGCTTGCGCCACTTTCTCGCAGAAAAGGCCAATTCTGCAAAAGTTCAAAAATTCTGTGTCGCAGCTGCCTCAGCCAACGGACTGCACGCTGACGACGCTTTCTAAAAAGCACACGAATCACCCGTTTATCGAGAATTACACATTCCACTTGCAGAAACCAATGTTTGCAGATCGGCGAACGATCGTCGCAGGAATGCATACTTAAGGAGATTCCATGTTCGGATCAAGCAGAACGAAGACTCGAATTCGAAAGACAGTTCAACGCAGAACGCGAAGCTCTTCGTTCGGCGAGCCACTTGAACGGCGAGACCTCCTGAGCACGGTCGCTTGGTCGGCCGGGCCAAGTCTACCAGAACCGCGTACGGATGCAGCAGCGGTGGTTACCTCCGGCGGAGTCGTGCGGCTCCTCGGAGGTAACGCTGTAGCAGCGACTGATTCGCCCATCCTTGTACCCAACGCAACCAGTTGGACGCTTGGCGTGAACACTGACACGCCGCGTAACGATCTGGGGGCAACTAGCACCGCAAGTGGAGTCTATCTATTTGGCGGAACGGGCAACAACGAAGGTAGCGACGAAGTCTTGCATTACGACTACATCTCCGGCGACAGTCAAGATCTTGCCAAGATGAACACGATCCGATTCGACCATGGGTTTGCTTCGGACGAGGCGGGGCGCGTTTACGCGCTCGGGGGAATTGGAGTGCTCGCGGACAACGAAATCTGGGCGGACGCGGAACGGTACACTCCGGCAACCGATACTTGGACACCGATCACCTCGCTGCCTCAAGCATTGCATGGCCATTCCGCAGTCGGCGACAAGAACGGGCATGTCTTTGTCTTTGGTGGTTCGACAACTCTGGACGATTCCGGCATCCAACGCACATCGTACAGCTACGACATCGCGACCGACACATGGTCGACGATCGCTCCGCTGCCGACCGGAACTCGCGATAGCGCCGTCGCCGTCGACGATGATGGATTGATCTATGTAATCGGCGGACTGACGACTAGTGGTGCGACAGACTCCGTACAAGTCTACGACGCGACGATCAATGCGTGGACGGCCGAAACGCCGCTGCCAAACGCTACCTACTCACATACTGCAGCATTCGATGGAGCTCATATTGTTGTCGCCGGAGGTTTCGACGCGACTGGAACGGCGGTCGATGCGGTTTACCTGACGCAAGATCTAACGGTTTCCGATGTGGCTCCAGTGATCACCACGTCTCCGCCTGCGAATGGATCGCTTGACCAGTTTTACACCTACGACGTTAACGCGAACGGCAATCCCGATCCGACGTACTCGCTCATCACGGCACCAGCGGGAATGTCGATCGATTCCGCAACAGGTCTGGTCTCATGGCAACCGGTCGATGGCCAGGTTGGAATTCACAATGTTATCGTCGAAGCAGCTAATCGCGCCGGCAGCGTTCAACAAGCATTCGATATCACTGTCGTTGCAGACACGATAGCCCCGACGGCGCCAACCAACTTCACCTTTGACAGTGCGACGCAGACCTCCCTCACGTTCAGTTGGGATCCGTCAATTGACGCGGTGGGCGTGGACCATTACGAGGTTGCAACGTCCGCGATCGTGGGCCCGCGATTCGGCAAGCATACCGTCTACACAGTTGTCCAGACGCTTCCGGGTACGGCGACGACCGCGACCATCGATGGACTGTCGCCGTTGTTCACCGAAGATTACCAGGTCCGGGCCGTGGATGCGGCAGGCAACATGTCCGGATGGTCGTCGCGAATCATCGGGACAACGCTTGCCCAACCAACGATCGCGTATAGCTTTGGAGGTCAGACGACGGGAACGCTTCAAAGTCCTGCTCTGACGACGATGCAGATTCAGCTGTTGAGCACAGGCAATCCGACGCCAACCTATTCAATCGTGTCTGGACCTGCGGCGATGACGGTCAATGCAACGACCGGTCAAGTGCAATGGACGCCCGACGTGGTCGACGTCGGTTTGCACGAAGCGATATTCCGTGCGTCGAACTCGGAAGGATTCGCAGACGTGACCGTGTCGATCGACATCGTGTCTGATGCGCCTCAGCTCTCGGTGCAATACGGACCAAGCGGCGGAGTCATCCCAGCTGGCACGCTGTTTACGGCTCAGGTGATCGATTCGAGCAACACGCCATCGACGTTTTCATTGATCTCATCGCCTACCGGGCTTACGCTTGATGGTGCCACTGGCGACATTGCTTGGACACCTACGGGCGATCAAGGCGGAACGAGCCTTGTGACAGTCCGTGGCGAAAGTGCGGGCGGCACGACCGACGTAACGTTTGCCGTGAACGTGCAATTCACTGGACCGGTAACGAGTGTCACGGTAACGGACCTCGACCTGCTCGAGCCAACGGCTAACTGGATTGCTCCGACTGGCGAAGGCTCCGATTTAGTTGCGAGCTACCACATTCACGGGTTCGCAGACTGGGGTGTTGGCCGCACCTATTCGACGCACACCGTCGATTACGATGTCCCGGCATCAGAGACGAGCGTCCTGTTAACCGGGCTCTTGCAATACAAATCGTACCGGCTCACGATTACTCCGTTTGATGCCGCGGGTAATGCGGCAGTGGCAAATAACGAGACGACCTTCCTCTACAATCCCGCCTTGCCGATTCCTCGTTGGACGGTTAACGGATCGACGGGCGGACTGAGTCTGCCTGGTAGAGTGATCGCTGAGCAGCCTGCGGAAGTTGTCCTGACGGATGACCAAGCCGCACCAAGCTCGTTCGAGTTGATCAGCGGTCCAGCCGGGCTCATGTTCGATCAAACGACAAACATCGCTAACTGGACGCCGACTGCGGATCAAGTAACCGCCGGATTCGCGACAAGCGACGTCACGTTCCGAGCAACGAACTACGTTGGTTCAGTCGATCTGACAGTACCGATCCGAGTTTACTTCTCCGGAGTCGTACGCAACGCAATGGCGACACGCAACGGCTACGATGCGTGGGTAAGTTGGAATCCTCCGACAGACAACGCAACGCCGATCGCGGCTTACAGCATCACACGCTATTGGACTTTCCAAGGATCGCATAAAGCGTCCGCCACTTACACAGTTGACGGAAATACCACAGATATCGCGTTCACACTGGGCCCAACTGGCGACGTATCGCACACCGGCGTCACGATTGTTCCAGTCGACGAATTTGGCAACGAAGGGATCGCGACAAATAAAATCGCCTTTGGAGCTTATCAGAACGATTTCGCTCCGATCGCAGTTGACGACCAGTATGATGCTGTTGAGGACACACAGCTGTTGGTCGCCTACGCGAATGGCCTGTTGGCAAACGACATCGATACCGACAACACACCCGGAATCAGTCCGCTGCAAGCACAGCTTGTTTCTGGCACAAGCCACGGTACGGTTGGAATCACTACCAGCGGATTGGTCAGCTATATCCCGGCCGCCAATTTCCAAGGGACCGATTCGTTCGTATACCGACTCTATGACGGAGCGTTCTACAGTAATGAAGCGACCGTTACGATTAACGTTGCTTCGGTGAACGATACACCGAACGCACTGGACGATTATTACTTTGGCGAGCGTGATACGACGCTCACGATCGACGCTGCTGCGGGCGTACTGGCCAACGATTCGGACGCGGACAACGATCCACTGACTGTCGCGCTAACCGGAAATCCGACAAACGGGACGGCAACTCTTAACGCCGATGGCTCGTTTGATTACTCACCGAACGCAGGGTTCGTTGGCATCGATTCATTTACATATACAGCGAGTGACGCAACGGCAATCAGCCGAGTGGCGACGGTGTCGATCGAGGTCCAGTTACCGCCAACGAAATTCTTCGTCGTAGACACGGACGTGGAGAGCACGTTTGAGTACGCGGCCGACGGGACGCTCGTCGACAGCTATAGCCTGCACGCGAACAATAGAGGCTCGCAGGGCGCCGCCGCCAGCAGCGATGGCTCCACGGTCTATGTCGTCAACGGAAACAAGATGGTCTACGTTTACGATGATGCCGGCGGTTACCTCGGCCGTTGGACTGCACTCGATCCCAGCCGCGTCGATGGCATTGCGACCGACGACAACGACATCTGGATTCTCGATCGCAAGCTCGACACAGTGTTTCACTACGCAGGAGCAGCGTCGCTCCGTTCCGGCGATGCAACCGCGACGGACAGTTTTCTCCTGCACACCTACAACAAGAACGGTCGCGGAATCACAACCGACGGTACGAGCATCTGGGTCGTCAACAATACGGCGAACAAAGACTTCGTCTACAAATATGACCTCAGCGGCAATTACCTTGGTCGCTGGCTAATTGATCCAGTTAACTCGAGTCCAACTGGTATCACCATCGATCCCACCGGCAGCAGTGACGCCGTGTGGATTGTCGACAACGCATCTGCCAGCGTCTATCAATACAACGGTGGCGCGACGCGAACGATCGGCAGTGCGACCGCCGATGCGTTCTTTGCTTTAGACGCAGCGAACACCAATCCGCAGGGCATCGCGGATCCGGAGATGATCGGAAGTATGGGAATACAATCAGCAGCACCGAACGCTGGCCGTACAGATGTG
>JAGQPC010000400.1 GCA_020426925.1 Planctomycetales bacterium
GGCGTGCGACCGAACTCGCCGCCCCAAATCACTAGCGTGTCTTTGAGCAAGTCACGTTGTTTCAAGTCGGCGAGCAAACCGGCGATTGGCTTGTCGATTCTCCTGCAACTTGTCGGTAACGCTTCGGATAGATTCTGATGGTGGTCCCAACCGGGCTGAGTCACCTCGACAAATCGGACGCCTGCTTCAACCATGCGGCGAGCCATCAGACACTGACGACCGAATCCAGCCGTCTCACCGCCATCGGCTCCATACATGGCCAACGTCGATTGAGTTTCGCCAGAAGTATCCATTAACGCCGGCAACGTGTCCTGCATTCGGAACGCAAGCTCGAACGATTCGATGACGCCTTCGACACCAGGATGCTGTTCCGCTCGCTGTAGTTTTTTGCGATTGAGAGACTGAACCAGATCCAGCTGCGATCGCTGCTGTGATTTCGTGAGTTGCGGATTGCGAATGTCGGGCGTTACTTCAGGTGCCGGTCGATTTCGACGAAATCGCGACATCGCCATGCCACCTCGACGCCCACCGCCTTGTGCGAGCGGAGTACCGCCGTAAATCGCAGGCAGAAAGGCGCTGCCGTAATTGCGAGCCGAACCGGTCGGCGGATTTAGCGATACGAAACCTGGCATGCTGTCGTTTTCGGTGCCGAGTCCATATAACGTCCACGCCCCCAGCGACGGACGCACGAATTGCGCCGTTCCTGTGTGCATCTGAGTTTGCGCGCCTGGATGCACCGGTTGGTCGCAATGCATCGACCGAATCAAACACAAATCATCGGCATGTCTCGCCACATTTGGAAAAAGCTCAGAAATCCACAGACCACTTTGGCCGCGACGCTTGAACTCCCACTGCGACTTCAGCAGCCTGCCTCCGTAACGACCAGACTTGCCGTGGTCTCGATCAAGCTGTGGTTTGTAATCGAACGTATCCACGTGAGATGGCGCGCCAGTCATGCACAAAAAGATCACGCGTTTCGCTTTTGGTGTAAAGTGTGGCGTCTGTGGTGCGAGCGGATTTGCTCCAGTCGACTCTCGCGCTGCAGCAATCGTGCTCAGGCCTGAAAACGCGAGATACCCAAATCCGGCAGACGCTGATTTCAACAACTCGCGACGGTTCGTGAAATGACTCATGGTCGGGCCTCCCAAAGTGGCACTCGAAACTTAGTCGATGTATCGGAATTCAGCTGACGCAAAAAGTGATTGGCAAACGGCGGCGATCGCGTTCTCTTGCTTGAATCGTCGGCCACTCGTCCGTTGTAGTTCAGAGATGAAATCGCTCGCAGCTTTCACTTCGTCTTTTTTCGCATCGCGACCGTACGCCAAAACGAAAGCGTGTTTGATGCATTTGTCCAAGGCATCGTGTTCGGCGAGCAATCGCTTCGCGAATGCGCGACTTTGCTGAATCACAAAATCGTTGTTCATCAAATAGAGTGCTTGATTTGCCGTGTTTGATGATTCTCGACGGCCAGTGACGATCGACGAGTCAGGCAAATCAAACACGTCCAACGATCGAGGCAGATTGTCTCGTACGGCTGGCAAATACACGCTTCGGAAATTGGCGTTGACCATATCGAGCAGCTTGTTACCACTTTCGACTTGTCGGCGAATGTCGAACAAGCGTTGCCGTGCATCGCGATCGGAATTCCGGAAGCGGTCACGAATGCTGGTTGGGGCAGTCATCATGCCTCCACCGGCCATGCCGCCCATCATAGTAAGTTCGCCAGGGTTAATCAGGTTTCCGTTGCGAACGCGCATGTATCCGGCTTTGGCAACTTCGGACGCATGCGGCCGACTGAATTCCAGTTCACCGCTGACAAACAACATCGAATCCCGCAATGCCTCCGCGTCCAGTCGCCGAGGCGTCGCTCGCCATAGCAAATGGTTTTCAGGATCGGCTTCGAAACTCTTTGCGTCGAATTTGCTGCTCATCCGATAAGTTCTAGACGTCGCGATCGTCCGAATCATGTGCTTGACTGACCATCCCGATTTCATGAATTCGACGGCCAACGAGTCCAACAGTTCCGGATGCGTAGGAGCTTCGCCCGACGAGCCAAAGTTTTCGGTGGTGCGAACAATCCTTTCGCCGAACATGTGCTGCCAGATGCGATTAACCATGACTCGAGCGGTGAGCGGATTGTTTTTGCTGCTGATCCACTCGGCCATTTCCAGCCGACCACTAGAACCGTTCTTGATGCGAATCGGTTTGTCGCGAAGCACTTGAGGCACATTGCGTTCGACGATTTGAGCAGGCTGGTCAATTTCGCCGCGAACAAGCAATCGAACGTCTTTTGGAAACTTCACCTCCTGCACGCCCATGCAAAGACTGATCGGGTTTCCGTCATCATCGTAACTGCCAAGTTTGGCAGAAAGATACTCGGCGCGAGTTCTCAGGCGAGCTTGGCTCGCAACGGTGCCTTGACGATTTTGCGAAGCCTGCGGATTTCTTCGCTGTCGGCGGAGCTCGGCCAATTGCGTCATTGTTTCCTGCAATTGTTCCTCAAGTTTGTCGACACCGCTTTTGCCAATAGGCTTTTCGATCGGCATCGCGTCACGAACCGGCAGCCAAATCAGATTGCTGCTGTTGCGGTTTTGCAGGCCACCAACATTTCCAAACTTCGACGCCGGGCTGCCGTAGAACGATTCCATATTCCGAAAGATTCCGGCCATCGCGTAGTAGTCGGTCTGCGGAATCGGATCGAACTTATGATCGTGACACCGTGCACAAGCCACGGACATTCCCAGAATGACTCGAGTCGTCGTATCGATTTGCTCATCCGCCAAATCGGCCGCAGATTGAACTCGATTCCTTTCGCTCAGCGCCTTGGGACCGATCACCAAAAACGTCGTCGCGATCAGGTTCTCTGCCCATTCTTCATCTGAATCGACTGACAGCAAATCGCCCGCGAGCTGTTCGCGAAGGAATCTATCATACGGTTTGTCTTCATTGAACGAATCGATGACATAATCTCGATAACGCCACGCGTGTGGATAGGTCATGTTGACTTCGCGACCGGTCGACTCTGCATAACGAGCGACATCGAGCCAATGCCGCCCCCAACGTTCGCCGAATTGTTTCGCGTCAAGCAATTGATCAACGACAAACCGGATAGCTTTGTCTGCGTCGGCGTTCCAGTAACGATTGAAGTATTCGATCTGCTCTGGAGTCGGCGGCAATCCAATCAGGTCATAGCACAGACGTCGCAGAATCTCATGCGATTGTGCATCGCTCGACGGCCGTAATTGATTTTCTTCCAGCTTCGCCAAGACGAAATGATCAAGATCGCTTCGAGCCCATTTCGTGTCGTTCACAGCAGGCAGCTTGTGAAGCACAGGTCGCTGGAAACTCCATTCACTTCGTTTGGCCTTCGCGATATCCGCTGACGTAATCGACGAACGAAATGTTTTCGGAGCGGTCGTTCGCGGATCAAACGCTCCCGCTTCAATCCAAAGTCGAAAATCGTTGATGACATCCGCGTTCAGCTGTTTTCGCGGCGGCATGACGAAATCTTGATGAGTGATCGCGTTGTATAGGAGGCTCTCATCGAGATCTCCCGGAACAATCGCTGGTCCACTTTCGCCGCCGATGTGCATCAGTTCGCGAGTATCGAGCCTGAGTCCACCTTTCGCGTTGCCGCTCTTATTCGAGTGACAACCGTAGCATTCCTTGACGAGAACGGGGCGGATCTTCGATTCGAAAAACGCACGTTGCGCCTGATCTGTTTGCGCGATCGCGGTACGCAGGACATTCGCTACGAGAAAGATCGAGCAGAAATAGATTGCGAGCGTCTTCAACATCATGGCACCTCGTTTCGGACAGGTCGGTCTCAAGTTGAAACACCGCACCCATAGTCAGAGTTTCGCCGCGAATTAGATCATTGACAAGGAACGTGCAATCTTACGTCATTTGCTGAATTTGACGCTGCAAGGTTCACATTTCGCATCGTTAGCGACGACAGCAGATAGACCCGAATGTAAACTCGCAGTATTCAAGAAAATGCCGGGGGCGAGTCACTGGAATCAACGGATGTTCAATCCAGTATTGATAGTCGGACTCTTGATGTTTGTCGGTGGAATCGTTTGCAATTTACTGCACATCGCGACCTGCGAACTGATTGTTGAAATAACTTCTCAGGACGACGATGGACTAAAAAATCGCGAGGTCTGGATCAATTGGCACCAGTGCAAAAAAGCGAATAAAACTCGAAAAACTGAGCTCGAACAAGTCGATTGATCTTGCGGTACGACAGCTTGCACGCAAAGCTCTGAGATACGAAAACGCGACTTACCTACTTTGCTTGTTCGGGATGCCTGTAATTATTGTAGGCGTGCTCATCAGCCAGATGTGAATCGCCAATCATGGCAATCCAGTCCTTCAGCGTGAAGCGTGATGTGCTGCGGAACGCCTCGCCTTCGGCACCGAGTTAAACGATGCCGTATTACTCAAGGGGAGGCGCGTCGATCGGCATTAACAGATTACAGGCCGGCAAACCGTGCAGCTTGCCGGCCTGAGTTTGACTTCGATTTCGGCGACGCCTATCGACGATTTCGCATGAACAAGGCGAACGCGAAAAGCAATGCGAGCGCCGAGCACGAT
The DNA here is from genome assembly GCA_020426925.1 of Planctomycetales bacterium. GTDB lineage: Bacteria > Planctomycetota > Planctomycetia > Pirellulales > Pirellulaceae > JAGQPC01. The sequence goes on from JAGQPC010000400.1 coordinate 4,597, forward strand.
GGTTCTGGAACAGCTGCTGCAGGAAGCGGGCCTAGTTCGTAACCGCCGGCGGTGAACGCAGCTACGAAATCACTGCTGTTGAACAGCTTGTCGCCGTTCCAATCGCCTTCGACGTAGGTTGCTTCTTGATCAGTTTCGTATTTGGCAGCGCCGAATACGACAACGAAGTCGGTGCTGCTGAACTCGCCATCAAAGTTGGAATCGCCAACCCATGACTTTTGAATGTCGGTGATCCATGCAACCCGGTCATTGATGTCGGTCGTGCCGTCGCCGTTCAAATCGCCAGCTGGATCGTTGTCCAAAATGTATTGAGCCTGCACGTCTAAGTCGCCTGCGTCGAATTCGCCGTTGCCGTTGTAGTCGCCGACTTCTCCACAATTGCCTAAGAAGCACGCGACGCCCTTCGATGCAATTGTGGCGATTTGCTCCTGAGTGAGAACTTCATCCCATAGGGCTACATCATCTAGCAAACCGTCAAATCCTTCGACGTCGTTCCATCGGTTTCCGATGTGCATAAACCCAGTTGGCGTAGTAAACCAAGGATCAAGCGATTCAAGAATTAACTCGCCATCCAAGTAGATCGTCATCGTTTCGTCATCGGGATTGGCGACGTAAGCGACATGCTGCCAAGTATCTAACTCCAGAACGATATTATCCTCTGCACCATTCTCTTCTCGAGTCCACTGCCATCCGCCACCAGCGCCAGAATAGTACGAGATCTCGCCCGTACCTCCGAACGGCGGATGCACGTTGATCGCAGTTTCAAACGTATCGCTTTCGCGACTAGTAAAGCGTTCGAATGCGCCAACTTGGCCACGATCATTTACAAACAGAGACAGCGTGAAGACATCCGAATCCAGCGAATCATCCGCTTCAATGTAGACGTGGTCGGTATCATTGGAAAAGTCGAGCGACTGCCCTGCTCCGATAACGGACGGAACGTTGTCGGAATAGACAGCGTCAATCAGCTCGCCATCATTGCCAGCTCCGGAATGATCTTCGACGTTGCCATCAAAATTCCAGTAGCCCACTAAGTCTCCATACACTGCTTGCGACAGAAAAAACAACAAAACAAAAGCGACCGCACACCCACGTTTAACCAACATCTTGTAATCTCCTCAAAGAGAGCAGGAACGATTTCGCGAGCCACCAATATACACTGTCCGGTCGCTCGCATCAGCAAAACGATTACTTTATCACTTTCAGCAGCAAATCCTTGAACTCGACGACCATCCCAGGATCGTGCAGTTGCAGCTGAATCGCACCTTTTTGAAGCCGTTTTGCGGGCGGCAGATGCTCGACAAACTCGGCCGACGGTTTCCGATTGATCGAAAACCTATAATAGTTCCCTTTGACGATCACGTGAACGTCGTTCCAGTCGCCCTTCTTGATTTCCTGGACGGCAATCGCGTCCTTTAGATCCGAATAAGTTGCGTTGTCATCTTCGTCGATCATTAAACGCTTACCGCGAGGAACACCATGTTCCTTACGACCGGGAGTATGAAAATCCCACGCGCCGAGCACGTTGTCGCCGATGCCTACGTGTCCCAAATCTACGTGATAACTCTTGAACAATCGTTTGCCAGTTTCATCCTTGATCGAGCGAACGTTGACTCCACTGTTGCCGCGTAGTTTTGGAAAGCGATATTTGAACTTCAATTCGAAATCAGCGATTTTTGTGTTGCCATCAAACTGCAAATAGCTGCGGCCTAAATCGCCATCACCGACGATCTTTCCGTCTTCCGCTTTCCACGCTTGCTTTGCCGTTGACGGCATGACAGACCAGCCGTCCAACGTCTTGCCATCGAATATCGCGACGAAGCCGTCTTGAGTCGTGGTTGTTTCGGTATCGGCACTGGCGGTCGTGGCGCCGGAAAGGCAAAAGACCGCCGCAAGCAGTTTCGCCACAGCGACCGCACTGCGCACGGCACTGAACCCGCTGCCATGTCGAACTGGAGAGCACATGTGTTTTTCCAAACTCTGTTCCGCGTACAATTCAGCCCGTGACGCCATGAGATTGATCTACCGATAGACAGTACGGCTACACGATAGACCGCTTGATACCAGAGTGCAACTTCACGCGAAGAAAGAATGACATTTCTACAGAGCATGCTTTTTTCCGGAGCGATTGGCTACTCTGGTTGGTATTTTGCGAAGCACAAACCAACGGTCGCTCGAACCGCTACAGCGATCATCGCCACAAGCTGCCTTGCACTGCTGGTCGCGCTCGCCATTTCCGCTGCTCCAAAATCACCAAGCTGGTTGCGTCACCGGATGCTGGGACATGTTTTGATCATCGCAGTATGGCTATACGTCCCATTGTTGACAGGAATTGCCATCACCCAGAACGACTGCGGGTGGAGACGCACCGCAGTCCGGATCGGAATGCTGCTATTGACTCTTGCGATAACATTATTCGCAGCTGCAACTGGCTACATGCAGCCGCCGATTAGCGACATCTTTGCCGAAGAGTCACGCAATCGTTTTGTTGGCTACCATATGTTTGCTTTGCCGATAGCGTTGGTCGTGATGTTCATTTACTGGTTGAGAATGTTTCGCTCAAAATCGCGCGAACTACGCGCGGCAGAGAATCCCGAACGAGCAATCAAAGAACACCTCTAGCCAGATGCTAACCGATACACGCATTCTTCGACGCCGTCGCTCGTTGTGCACAAGGAATCTGATTCCTTCAAGTCGACGGCGAACCCACATTTCCCCAGTACCCGGACAGAAGCCGAATTCGACTTCCAACTCACAATGTTCCCACCGACGTCATCACCAACCAGAACACTTCGAACAATTACTGTTTCATCCGCCAAAATCTTTTGCCAGTGGCTCATGAAGGTGTCATGATCGCGTGCCGGAAACGCAGCCATTGCATTTGCCTCCGGCTCACTTTGATGCTCGAAGAACAGCAGAAGGTCATCGAGTTCGACTCGGCGAAGCGAAACCATTTCGGATAACATCAGCTGCGAAGCATTGGTTTCTACACAACTCACTTCACCCTCCCTTGGGAGGGTCGAAGC
>JAGQPC010000401.1 GCA_020426925.1 Planctomycetales bacterium
CGTCATGACAATCAAGACGTTGGCGTTCTTGTTGGAGCGATTCTCGACATCGTGGCCGATTCAGGACCGTCAAAGCAAGACAATCAACGCATCATTGATGGTCACGTTACTCGTGTTGTTGATCTCACCAAGATTATGGCACTGGCGGGAGCATTCGCAGCCTAAGGAATGACTACGGACATGCGCACAAATTCATCACAAAAATCCTACTGCACATTCAAGATAGGAGAGCTAGTCTTTGGAGTGGAAGTTCTTGATGTACAGGAAGTCATTCGCGAACAGCAGATGACATCCGTTCCACTAGCATCGTCAGAGATTCGCGGGTTGATGAATCTAAGGGGCCAGATCGTGACTGCGATCGATCTTCGTGAACGTCTGAAATTACCTTCTCAGAACGAGCGAGCCGCAATGAATGTTGTCGTTCGCGCGAGTGACGGTGCCGTGAGCCTGCTGGTCGATGAAATCGGCGATGTGATTGAAGTTAGCGAAGACCAGTTTGAACTGCCTCCGGAAACACTCGATGGCGTGCCTCGCGATCTAATTCGCGGGACGTACAAGCTTGACGATTATTTGTTGCTTGTTTTGGATACTGGTCGAGTGCTGGATACAGCCGCGTGATCGTCTGAGACCGCGAGAACTTTAAACGTAGAGACAACTGCGACGACAAAGGAAATACATAACGCTATGCAAATCAGAACACTCAGCATTGGTCACAGGCTCGCGACTCTTCCGATCCTTTTCGTAATCGCAACGACAGTGGTTATGTGTCTTGCCTGGCATTCGATTGACAGCGCCACATCTGCTGGCGGCGTGATCAATTTGATGGGAAGGCAACGCATGCTGAATCAGCGTCACGCAAAAGAGGTGCTAGCCGCTGCAGCGGGCATGGACGCAGATTATCTTGCGACCCGAGACCTCATGAATCAATCGGTTGAGGTGCTGATCAGTGGAGGCAACTCCTCGTTTGGAACCATCCCACCACCGCCCACGGCAGAACTTTTGACGCAGCTAAAGCACCAGCAGGCGGTTTTGGGTGAACTGTGGAAATCGGCCGACACCTACCTCGACACAGTCCGCAAAAACAATCGTGCAAACAGTGCTAAATCATCAGACGCGACGAAACAGTTTGCCAGCCTCACCTCCGATGCTCACGTGGCGGCGCACAACTGCGTGATGAGCTTTCAATCGTATGCATCGTCGGCGGCGAACCGCACGTTCTGGTGGGCGACCGCTATGAGTATCGTCAGTATCGCGGTATGCAGCGGTTGGACATGGGTCATAACTCGAGGCATCGTGCAGAGCCTTAAGCGTTCTGCTGTGCATCTCAGGAGCGTTTCTTCAGAAAAGCTGAGCGTTGTTGGCGACTCAATTCGCGCCAACGCAAACGAAGTTACGTCGCAGGCAGCAAATGCAAGCGGAGCAGCTGAGGAGGTCAGCGCAAACACGCAAGCGCTTTCCGCAGCAGTGGAAGAATTTGAAGCGAGCATTAAAGAGATTTCGGGCAATGCATCTAATGCAGCAACAGTTGCCCGGACCGCTGTCACCGCCGCTGAACTAACTAATCAAACGGTTACCAAACTAGGCGAAAGCAGCGCTGAAATCGGCGACGTCATTAAGGTGATCAATTCTATCGCCGAGCAAACGAACTTGTTGGCGCTGAACGCGACGATCGAGGCGGCTCGTGCTGGAGAGGCCGGAAAAGGATTTGCCGTCGTCGCAAACGAGGTCAAGGAACTCGCGAAAGAAACCAGCAAAGCGACTGAAGACATCGTTCAGAAAATCGGAACGATCCAAGTGGACACAAACGAAGCGGCAAACGCAATCGGCAAGGTAAGTGAAGTCATTAACCAGATTAATGAATCTCAAAGTGCCATTGCCAGTGCTGTTGAGCAACAGAGTGCAATGACTGCAGAAATCTCCCGTAACATCGCTCAGGTTGCACGAGGAAGTAGTGAGATTGCCAGAAGCATCAATACTGTGGCGCAAGCGGCTCAATCAACGTCCACAAATACCGATCAAACTCTGGAAGCGGCATCGGAAATCGAAACCTTAGCATCTGAACTGCTGTCGATGGTGGTGTGGCTGAACGACGCAACTGCAAAAAGTGTTAAGGAGGTTAACGCGTCTGCGAAAAAAACGGGATTAGGAAAGTACCGCCTTGCTCAGGCCGACGAAGGAAGCTTCGTCGACGCCTCAGCCTAAAACGAAGGAGGTACGGACGGTGAACGCCTTGATCGTAGACGACTCGAAAGCCATGCGAGGCATCCTTCGCAAGATTGTGCGAGGACTGGGCTTTTCCACGCTCGAAGCAGGTAACGGACAAGAAGGACTCGATCAGCTCCACGCTCATGACGACATTTCGCTGATGCTGGTCGACTGGAACATGCCCGTGATGAACGGTTTGGAGCTGGTCCGTACAGTGCGATCCGACAAACGGTTCGAACCGCTCAGGATTGTCATGGTCACGACCGAAACGGAACCGGCGCGAATGGTTCGTGCGTTGATGTCCGGCGTTGACGAGTTCGTGATGAAGCCTTTTACACGTGATATCCTTGTCGAAAAACTTCGCTTGATCGGCGTGAAGATCCCTGATCAAGCAACTGCCTCTTGACACCTTGACGAAAGGAAAAAGCTTTAGCCAACATGAGTGCAAACGTTCGTAACGCGACATGCCCGCCCGAGCAGGTGTTCGGGGCGATACACGAAAGCATAACGACGGCCCTAAGTGGTTGGAGAAATGTGGGATTCAAGATGCAACAGATCGATTCCAGCTTGCGTGCAGCGAAGTTTTCGCGAACGCGATCAACCATGTAAACGAGCTCATCGCGTTAGACTAAACAGGGCGTGCGAACGAATGTCAGACAAAATCAAGGTACTTTTGGCAGATGATTCGTCGGTTGTGCGACACCTACTGAAGGAAGTGCTGGAACGAGATGGCTCGATCGATGTCGTTGGTCAAGCACGCCACGGCGCCGAGGCTGTTGGTTTTTTTCCACAGTGCAATCCCGACGTCGTTTTGTTGGACGTTGAAATGCCCGAAATGGATGGTGTCGAGGCAGCTGGAGCCATTCGCGCCCTGAATTGCGATGTTCCAATCATCATGTTCAGTTCGCTAACGACGCGCGGTGGTGAAGCAACGCTTGACGCGCTAACCGCTGGTGCATCCGATTACGTCGCAAAGCCTTCGGGCAAAGGTCACGTCACCGATGCGATCGACCAAATTGAAGGCGAGCTTGTTCCGAAAATCCGTGCATGGGCCTCGCGAAGAAAAGCTAGTGCGGATCACGCGTTACACGCTGCGGCGCCGATTGGTAGGCGAAAAGGACTGCTGAACATGCCTGGCGCAAAAGTGTTGGCAGTGGGTTCGTCGACCGGTGGGCCAGATGCTTTAAGCACGTTCTTGCGCGAACTCCCGACAGGCTTTCCGCTTCCTGTGGTGATAGTTCAGCACATGCCGCCAGTATTCACGAAGCTGCTGGCCGAAAGGCTGAATAAAACGTGCCTGTTGAAGGTTCAAGAAGCTACCGATGGGGTAGAGCTGCGTCCAGGCGAAGTGTGGATAGCTCCCGGTGACAAACATATGACAGTCGTCAAGGGAGCTGCTGGCAACCGCATCGCACTTGGCAGCGGACCGCCGGAGAACTCTTGTCGTCCAGCAGTCGATGTGCTGTTTCGGAGCGTGGCGGAATGTTACGGTGCGGCGGCCATTGCGGTCGTTTTGACAGGAATGGGAAGGGACGGGCTCGTCGGAAGTCAAACGATTCACGCCGCGGGCGGGACAATTCTTGTTCAGGATGAAGCGTCGAGTGTCGTTTGGGGTATGCCTGGATGCGTTGCGCACGAGCAACTTGCGGTGGCCTGTTTGCCGCCAGCGGAACTTGGTCAGGAGATCGCACGGATTAGCACGACTTCACTTCTGTCAGCTGCAGCAAAGTAAGGAGCTCTTTGATGCCACTGGCCGAAGCCGACATCGATTTTCTAAGAGGCATCGTCGCAGATGGTTCCGGACACGTGATTTCGCGTGACCAGGGTTATTTGTTTGAAACTCGACTGCAATCGCTGGCACAGCGCGAAGGTCACGAAACGGTGGATCAACTTGTTTCCGATCTTCGGCAGCAAGGTCGGAAACGCATCGGCGAGGAAGTGGCCGAAGCAATGACGATCAATGAGACTTTTTTCTTCCGCGATATGCATCCATTTGAAGCGTTGAAACAAACAATCTTGCCCACACTGATAGAGGCACGTAAGCAGCGTAAGCTCACAATCTGGTGTGCTGCGTGTAGTACGGGCCAAGAACCTTACAGCATCGCGATCATGGCGCGAGAGCATTTTCCGGAATTAAGATCCTGGGACGTCAAGATTGTCGCGACGGACTTGTCGGACGGCGTGCTGCAAAAAGCACGCACCGGCAAGTACACACAATTTGAAGTAAATCGAGGCCTTCCTGCGCAGTTGCTTGTGAAGCATTTTGTTCGCGAAGGAACAGAGTGGAAGGTAAACGACGACATTCGCCGACTGGTCGAGTTTCGCAAGCTAAACTTGACTGCGGCGTGGCCAGCACTTCCATGTTTTGATGTAGTGTTTTTGCGGAACGTGTTGATCTACTTTTCTGTTCCCACAAAGGAGCAGATCTTAAGTCGACTGCATCGCTCGATGGCCGACGACGCATACCTGATGCTCGGCGGCGGTGAAACTCTGATTAACTTAAAGACACCCTTCCAACGTGAAACGTACGGCAGTGCCGTTTGTTATCGTCCGCTGAAGTAGGAAAAAATCGACATGAAAATTACAGACGATGAACTTGTGCAGGTGACGCTGGACGTATGCGATACGATGCTGGGTCTAGACATTGTTGCACGTGAAAAAACAGTCGAATGTGATCCAACACTTGTAGCGACGGTCTACATCACCGGTACGTGGAACGCAGCAGTTGACGTCGGCGTGTGTGACGCGGCTGCAAAGTCGATCGGCGTCGCGATGTTTTGCTGCGACGAACCTGAGGATGATGAAGTTTCCGACGCAGTCGCTGAAGTCGTCAACATGATCGGCGGTAACATCAAGGGAATGATCGAAGGTGACTGCGACCTATCGATACCGTGCGTTGGCGACCGTTTTGTCGAAGCGGAAGATGGCGACGCTGTTGGGGTCGCCTTCAAAGTTGGCGGTGGCAAACTAGATGTATTTGTAAGACAGATTGATCCGGCTGAAGTTGTCACTTCACCGTAATACCTAAACATAAGGAAAGTTGGCTATGAAGCTACTGATTGTGGACGACAGCAAGGCAATGCGAATGATAATCCTGCGTACGATTCGCCAAGCAGGGTTCTCGGACATTAAGACCGTCGAGGCATCAAACGGAGTCGAAGCGCTCGAGAAAGTCGCATCCGAGAAGCCGGACTTGATTCTGTCCGATTGGAATATGCCGGAGATGAAGGGAATCGATCTGCTGAAAAAACTACGCGAAGACGGGTGCACGATTCCGCTGGGCTTTATTACGTCGGAAAGCGGTACCGATATCGCGAACGAAGCCGCCGAATCCGGAGCCGAGTTCATCATTACGAAACCATTCAATGCCGAAAAATTTGAGGCAGTACTTTCACCGATTCTCACCTAGCGAGGAGTTAGATTCCTATGAGCGACAACCTACCCAACGTAGAAGAATTTGCAGAATTGCTTTGCAGCCTTCTTGGCGATGACATCCAAGTTAAGCCAGGTGACGGAATCGATCCTACTGCGGCCGCGGTTAAGGCGTTTTACGTTGATAGTGACGGAGTTCCCGCAAAGTGCATCGCGTGCGACGTCGAATTTGCTAACGCGGTCGGCGCGGCCCTAACCAAGATCCCGCCACCCACGGTTGAAGCGGCAAACAAAGCCAATGAAGTGCCTGACAACATATACGAAAACTTCTATGAAGTGCTCAATATCTGCGTCAACGCGTTTCCCTCGAACTCGACAAAGCATGTCGTTCTAGGAAATGTTGTCACGCCAGGCCGTGAAGCCGGCGCCACAGATATTAAGCCTGAAGGAAGTCCCGTAACGTTCGCTGTCGACATACCGCGGTACGGAGTCGGTACAGTCGCGCTGACTCAGCTGAGCTCGTGAGCAGTGTCTACCAGTGCGCTGGATTCCAGTGCACTGGTTTGGCTGGGCGTCGGTGACCTCGCCGAAGGCGGCGTTCAACAGTGCGCGGCAATGAACGGAAGCACCTTG
>JAGQPC010000402.1 GCA_020426925.1 Planctomycetales bacterium
CCTGCTGGACGTTTATGTCGGCAACATGTTCTCTTCTGCTGGGAACCGCATCGCGTTTCAAAAACGTTTCCACACGAACGCTGCCGACCAAACGCGTCGCCTTTTTCAGCGTCACGCTCGAGGAAACACGCTGTTCGCGAGTCGATCAGCCAATCAGTTCGAGGACATTACATTGGAAGCTGGCGTTAACATGGGGCGATGGGCGTGGAGTTCCAACCTTGTCGACCTGAATAATGACGGAATGCTCGACATCGTTGTTGCGAATGGTTTCGTTACGAACGACGATCCACATGATTTGTGAAGTTTCTTTTGGCGCCAGGTCGTGGCGCAGTCACCCGACGGTACACAGTCAGATGCAAGTCACATGCAATCGTACAACAACGGCTGGCGAGACCTGTATCGCAAAATGCAATCGGGAGAATCGTTTAGCGGCCGAGAACGCAATTGTTGCTTCTTGAACGTAAGCGATGCACGCTCAAGCAACAACGTTTCCTTCGCTGATGTTTCGGCCGTCTCCGGTTTCGACTTCGCCGATGACGCCAGAGCAACCGCTGTGGTCGATTGGGACCAAGACGGAGACCTAGACCTTTGGGTCGCGAACCGTACACAGCCACGTGTTCGGTTTTTGCAGAACACAACGAACGCACCGACGCAAAGTTTGATGATTCACTTGACTGGTAGTCGCTGTAATCGCGACGCGATCGGAACGCGAGTTGAACTGCACGTCGGCGATCGTCGCCTCCTGGAAAACGTTCGCGTCGGAAGCGGGTTCTTGTCGCAGTCGTCTCGCTGGCTCCACTTCGGAGTTAGTGAAAAGAACGCAGACATCACCGCGAAGGTCTATTGGCCAAGCCAAGACGCCCCTGAAATCGTACAGGGATTGCAACCTGGGAAACGATACTGGATCGAACAAGATAAAGGCGTCGTCAAACACGTTTCCCACTCGCCGAACTTAAACCTGCAGCTTCCAGAATCGCCTCCCACTCCGACGTTGGATCCGGTGCGGACAGTGATTTTCGACCGAGTTCCGTTCCCGCCACTGCAATATCGATCGACCGGCGACAAAACGATGGAACTCAGCAATGATTTGCAAGGGCCGACGCTGGTCAACGTCTGGGCAAGCTCGTGCCAGGCATGCGTGGAAGAACTGGAAATGTTCTCGAACAAGCGAAGCGAATTCGCTGCGATGGGATTGCGATTGGTGCTGCTCAACGGCGATATCGCGACAGATGCTGCAGGCGACAGTCAGACTCAAATGATCGGCATTCTAAAACGCACGAACTTGTCAGATGCAAACGGCGTTCTGAACGATCAAGGCCTGCGAGTTGTCGATCGCGTTCAAAAATCATTTCACGACTTGCACAAAGATCTCGCAGTTCCGGCGAGCTTTCTGTTGGATAAGCATGGTCGAGTCAGCGTTATTTATCGAGGCGCCGTTTCGTTTGACCAAATCCAAAAGGACTTGAGTCTTTTGGAAGCAGACGTTTCAACCGTTCTGAACTCTCTCACAGCAAATCGAGGGCGTTGGTTTCACAAGAATCATCCTCGGCACAATCTACTCGGCATGGCAACCCAGTTGCGTGAAGTCGGCTATGCACCACGAAAGTACTTCGAGCACGGAATCCGCGTGGCAAAACAAACAGACGCCAACGATCCATTTCGCCCATCGAAGACAGAAATCGCCGACGCTCACTTCGCGCTAGGAACCGAATTGCTTCAAGCGAAAAAGCCTCGCGAAGCGTTTGAACAATTGCAAATGGCAGTGGCGATCGATCAAGAGCACTCGCAGGCGCACGCCAATATTGCGGTCGTCTATTCGCAGACGGGCCAATGGCCGCGAGCCGAACAGCACTTTACGCTCGCGTTGCGGCGGCGCCCCACAGAACCCGATCTGCTGATTAACCGAGGCATCACGCGTCTTCGACTGAACAAAGCTTCAGAAGCTGCACAAGACTTTAGTGCTGCATTGAATTCAGCGCCAAACGACACTCGAGCCATTTTCAATCTTGGCATCCTGCTTTCACGAACTGGCAAACACGAGCAAGCAATTCGCTACTTGAAACGAGGCTTGCAGGTCTCACCTGACCCGATGGCCCAGTATCATTTGGCGACAATCCTCGCGACCAGCCCGAACCGAAATCTGCGCGATGCCAAGCTCGCATTGACACTCGCCGAAAGTTTGAACCAAGCGACGGGGAACAAGAATTCCGAGTTCCTTGCCGTGTTGTCGATGGCTCAAGCAGAAAACAAACAGTTCACGCGAGCAATTGCAACCATCGACAAAGCGATAGCCAACGTCGGCGGAAACTCGAAATTGCTGACCCAGCTTCGCAAACAGCGGCAAGCGTTCGAAGCTGCTGCAAACGCGAACGAATGATGCCCTTGGGTGGCCAATCTTGTGTTCTGGACAATTGGCAGATCAGTTGACGTGTTGACAGCTTCTACTTAGCTTATGTCGAAATCGTGACATGCCATCAACACTTGACTTAGAAACGGCTTGCGAACCAATGAACTGCCCCAAATGTGAAACGCACAAACTGGAAGCTACTCGCGTCAACGATGTGGAGCTTGATCGCTGTAGTCAGTGTCGCGGAATTTGGTTCGATGCGCATGAGCTCGACACCGTCCTGGGATTGGACAGCAAAGAAACGCACGCCCTGAAAAAAGGCAAACCGGACGATTGGCTAAATCGAAAGCACGCTCGCTGTCCGCGCGATGGATCCGAAATGCTACGTGTCTACAGCGCCAGCAACCATGAAGTCATCTTAGACCAATGCGGAAAGTGTGGCGGCATCTGGCTCGACGGCGGAGAGTTTGCCAAACTATCAGGCTGATCAGGCGTCCACGACTATATTTGCATAACGCGACAGATTCACACCATTTCGTCACGATGAACGTTTTTTCGTCGGCTTGATCAGAAATTGGCAATTAACTTGTCGACCTGTTCAGGAACATTCGGGTGGCCGCATTCACAATGAGAGGTAATCTCCTCGTACCTAACACAATGGCAGCGTGGACAACGGCCGCAACACTTGCAGAACGGGATGTCGCAGGTCGAACATGACGACACACATTGCGTACGTAGCAGCCCGCAACCGGGACATCGCCCGCAACCTGGGCACACGCGGCTATCGGCCAGCACAACGGCATCGCAACCTGGACAACTGATGAGTTTTGCTGAATTCATTGGTTCGTCCCTACGTTGCCGGACTCGCGACCGAATAGAAATAGCGGCAAGGATCAAGGCAGCATATGCAACTACGACGATTGCAATGCTGCTCAAGACAAGATGTTGCTAGTAGTCCAATGCATCCTGGCTTTCGGGTAGCTCGTAGTGGATCTTGCTAAAGATCGCGTGCGTCAGGGAAGTTTAGCAACTTCCACTACCAGAAGGTCAAGCTGGAACAATGGTAAGTCGTGCATTGGTGCAGCAGATTACTTCTCCGCTGGAGCTGCTCCCACCCAGCTGCCGTTGAGCATCACGTGTTTTACGTTGCGCATTGCTGAAATGTCATTCGACGGGTCACCTTCGATCACAATTATGTCTGCAAGTTTGCCTACTTCAACCGTTCCTAGTCGCTCCTCTATTCGAAAAAACTGCGCACCGGTGAGCGTCGCGGCGGTGATCGCTTCCATCGGTGATAGGCCAGCTTCCACAAGAAGTTCTAACTCGTGTTGATATGCTCGACCTCGTTCGGCGAACGGTCCGTGCGTGTGAGAGCCGACGACAATCTTCGCCTTAGCTCCGTGGCATTCGCCCAAGAAGCGTAACATGTTGGCGAATCCCATCGCTTCTTCGACTGTAGCGTCTTGCTTTCCGGCCCGACGCTCGAAAACTGCAAGCGTTGGCGACACGAAAACATTCTCCACAACAATTTGGCTCAAGAGCGATTGCTTTCGAGGTGACCTGTCCAAATCGATGTTCGCCCAAAGTCGATAACGCAGCTCGTGACGCGCATTCGAATCGTCAAAGATACGGCTCTTGAATCGCTCGGCGTCGGCTGGGTTGGCGAGCACCGTGCCGAATGAAGTAATGTGTTCGATGCCGCGAACTCCAACGGCAATTGCATCATCGGCGTCAACTAATTCGAGGTGTCCAGTCACTGGTACGTCGCGCTGGTTGGCGGCCTCGCACGCAGCGGCGACATGAGCGAGAGGCAAGCGAAAGTAAACCTTGATGGCGGATGCTCCGCGATCGACGTGTTCGTTCACGGCTCGTCTGGCGTCTTCCGTGTCCTGAATCACGACGGCCTGGTCCGGCCACACCGCAGGTGCCGCGTCTAAATGCCCACCACACAGGAACACACGCGGCATCGTCTGATCTGCATTGCGAACTGCATCGTAGAAGCGAAACGGATGGCCTGGATCGCGAAATGACGTGATGCCATTCTTCAATTCAAACTCAACAGGAATCTGTACGTCGTCTTTCGAGTGAAAATGCGAGTCGATTAGTCCGGGTAAGATGCTCATCCCGTTCAGTTTGTATTCCGTGGCACCGTTCGGAATAGTTATATCGTCGCTCGATCCAGCCGCAACGATCCTGGAGCCTCTAACCACAACTGTTGCGTTTTCGACAGGTGAGCCACCACGTCCGTCGATCAGCTTTCCGCCAGTCAATACAATCAGTTGGCTGGGATCAGGATCCTTGGGAGGATTGATTTCAAAGTGAGATGATCGGCGCGAGGCAGCTTGTGAATTGCCCCATTTGCCTTTGGCTGCGTACGGCGTCGCGATGTATTTCGTCAAAAGGTCCTTAACTGCATCATCGCTCTTGTCGGTGTAGAGTTCGAACCAATGGCCCTCGACTCCCTTCTTCGCGACTCGAATTCCCGCTGCGAGTCTTCCTCGATGATCACCGCCTGCTTCGTCAGCTGCAACGAGTGCGGCCATTAGCCGATCGGTCAAACTTCCGTCTGTCTCTTCATAGGCCTTGGCCATCGCGACCACGACGTCACGTCCAGCCAGCGTGTTGCCTTGGCAAGCGTAGAAGCGGCCGCTCATCGCTCCCCAATAAACACCCGATTCGTCGGCGTTGGCTGGATTGCGGTTCGCGGCGCGGCCTTGCATGTCAATGATGGCAAGCTGCCGTTTGTCTCGTCGGGCGTCGTCTTTCAGCAGAATGCCGAGAACTTCTTCGGAACCGTGGCCAGCTGCCAAGAGGCCGAGTGCTCGTTCGCCCCACTCTGGATTGTGCCAGTGCTGCGTGCAGAACGCGCCAACGCCAGCTCGCACGTAGGGAACGACTTTGCCAACGTCCGGATACTTGCTCGCGACCGCCGCTCCGCAGACCCCTGATTCCGGGTCGACCGCAACAATTGAAAACGTCGCGCTGATTCCGAAGTCAGGTTGAAGATCGTCGGCAAACCCGATCGACGCAAAAACCACTGCCAATACGAACATCAAGACGT
>JAGQPC010000403.1 GCA_020426925.1 Planctomycetales bacterium
CCAGCCTCGTCGATCACGTCGATCGCTTTGTCTGGCAGGCATCGTCCGGTAATGTAGCGACTGGACATTTCGACAGCTGACACAATCGCGTCATCGGTAATCTGGACTCGGTGATGCTCTTCGTAGCGATCACGGAGGCCTTTGAGAATCTCAATGGCTTCGTCCTTAGTTGCCGGATCGACCATGATCAATTGGAATCGTCGATCGAGAGCACTGTCTTTTTCAATGTACTTGCGATATTCGTCCAGAGTCGTCGCGCCGATGCACTGGATTTCACCTCGAGCCAACGCAGGCTTAAGCACATTTGCCGCATCGATGGCGCCTTCAGCACCACCTGCACCAACCAGCGTATGCAATTCGTCGATGAACAGAATTGTGTTCTTCGCACGGCGAACTTCGTTCATGACCGCCTTGATCCGCTCTTCAAATTGGCCGCGGTATTTTGTGCCCGCAACCATCATGGCGAGATCGAGTACGACGATGCGTTTTTCGGCGAGCAGTTCCGGAACGTTTCCTGCGACAACTCGTTGAGCGAACCCTTCGACGATCGCGGTTTTACCAACGCCCGCTTCGCCCAACAGAACCGGGTTGTTCTTTGTTCGACGGCAGAGAATCTGAATTGCTCGTTCGATTTCCCGCTCGCGGCCAATAACCGGATCGAGACTGTTTTGTTTTGCCAGTTCGGTGAGGTCGCGGCCGAAGCTGTCCAGTGCAGGAGTCTTGGACTTTCCGCCTTTTGAGGAAGAGCCTTCACCGGCTCCACCGCCTTCGCGTCCACCGCGAGCCGATTCGCCACCTTCCATACCATGGCCAAGAAGGTTGAGAACTTCCTCGCGAACTTCTTCAAGCTTGAGCCCCAGATTCATGAGCACTTGAGCAGCAACGCCTTCTTGCTCGCGAAGCAACCCGAGCAAGATGTGCTCCGTACCAACATAATTGTGGTTCAGATTGCGAGCTTCCTCCATCGAGTACTCGATGACTTTTTTGGCACGCGGCGTTTGAGGCAGCTTGCCCATCGTGACCATTTCAGGGCCGCTCTGAACGAGCTTTTCGACCTCAAGCCGAATCTTGCGAAGATCGACATCAAGGTTCTTCAGGACGTTGGCTGCAACTCCGCTGCCCTCTTTAACGAGCCCCAGCAAGATGTGCTCAGTGCCGATGTATTCGTGGTTGAATCGTTGCGCCTCTTGGTTTGCGAGTTGCATTACCTTGCGGGCGCGGTCAGTAAATCGTTCGTACATAAGTGGCTCCTCGGGAGCATCGCTGATCGTCGGATTAGATCAACTATCGTGTAATCAAGTTTTCAGTTTCGTAGACATTGTTTAGGCTGCGCGATCACTCGGAGCTTGTCGCTCTGACAATTCGCCAACTGCGTCGTCCCGTCGAAGTAGTCGCCACTCTTGAGCGATCTCCATCGACCAATCCGTCGATCGTGCGATCTTCGAAAGTCGTTTCAGCTGCTGGCGAGCCCTGTCAAATTGTCCGGTGTGTCGATGAACTGTCGCGAGAAACAAGATTGCTTCAACGTCGTGTGGTTGCCGCCTGACAATCTGCGTTAGTAGTGCTTCTGTCTCAGTCCACTTGCCACTTAAGTATTCGCTTTGTGCCCTCAAGAACAAGTCCCGTGCGTCTTCGCGCAGCGATGCTTGGCCTCTGCTGGATATAAATGAATACGTCGTAGCAGCGGCGAAGCAAAGCCCAGTCATGGACCACAACAGAACTTGGACTCCTGGAGAGGCGAATTCAGTCCAGATGAACGAGCACAATGATGCCAAATTTACCAACAGTGCAAAAAACACCGCTATTGCTAGCCCGCTGACCGAACCATGAAGCCACAGTCCCGAAAATCCGGGCCACTGTACGGTGGTTCGACGAAGCGTACCCATGCGGCAAACCATCCTTGGTGTTGCATTCACTGGCCAATTAGTCTGTCCAAATTGCCCTGAAATTGTAACTTGCTCAATATTTATCAGCAAGGCAACTCGTCACCAGCCAACATGTTACGTCAAACCGCAGTCGCGATGTCGTGCTACTGCAACGTGCCAATGTGTTCATTGTCGAGTATCCTCATCGTGCAATCGGCATATCCGGTTTGTCCGAACCAGCAGATTTCCACATCCAAACAGATTGGCAAACTAGCCACTTAGCCAACGCAAAAAAGTTGGCGCAGTAAACTGGCCAAATCCCAGATTTTCACTTCTGAATGCTCAAGCAAAAAACTGAATTTTTTCGCGTTCTCGATGCAAACGGAAACCGCGCGGCAGAAGGCTTTCGCGTCGTGGAAGATTACGCGCGATTCATCTTGGACGATCGAATTCTGTCGTCCAAGTGCAAGCAGCTGAGGCACTCGCTTTGCGAATGCTTGCAGTCGCCGTCGCTCGATGGAATGGTCATGCTTCGAGACGCTTCGGCCGATGTTGGACGGACGATTTCGACCGAATTGGAATACGAACGCTCTGATGCCGCGAGCATCGCCAAGGCGAACCTTGCTCGAGTGCAGCAAGCCATGCGGTCTTTGGAAGAGTATTCGAAGCCAATCGACGCCAATCTAGCTCAGCGTTGCGAACAACTTCGTTATCAGGCTTACGAATTGGAGCTGGCGTTGCTAGCGGCAGGCAATGGGATGGCGAAACTGCAGAACTCGCTGCTATACGTTCTGATCGATGTGGCTGGGACCGAGTCTGAATTTCGGGAGCGAGTTGCCAGGATTATTTCGCAACCCGGGCACCTGCGCGCCGACATTGTCCAAATCCGCGACAAAAACGCGTCGACTCGAGAGTTGATCGAACGCTGCCAAATCTTCCGCGAAACTGCAGCGGATTCCGATACGATGCTGATCGTCAACGATCGCCCTGACATCGCAAGAATCGCGCATGCCGATGGTGTTCATTTGGGGCAAGACGACATGACGATCCACCAAGCTCGTACAATCGTCGGAGTGGATTGTCTAATTGGGGTCTCCACACATAACGTTGGGCAGGTTGAAGCGGCGATCGCCAGTGGAGCGAATTACATTGGCGTCGGTCCAACGTTCCGATCGTCGACAAAACAGTTTGACGCGTTCACTGGAGTTGAACTCCTGCAATCGGTTAGTGAAATGACATCAATTCCGGCGTTTGCCATCGGTGGCATTCATGAGAATAACTTAGACGCAGTCATCCAGGCAGGGTTTCATCGAGTGGCAGTGAGCGCAGCGATCTCCCAGGCGGACTATCCAAGCGACGTTGCCGCCCGAATTCGAAACAAACTCCAATCGGCCAGAGACAGTGGAGGAGCGGCAAAATGATTCGATTTCTAATCGCGACATGCCTGATATCGATCGCAATTGCTGAAATGCCAAACAGAGCTAACGCAGACGAGCAACCTACAAACTTGTCATACGACAGGCCGCGCAAGCTATGCGAACTAGAAAAAGATGACATCATCGAAAGCAGCGGACTCGCGGTATCGAACTTCGCTGCCGATCGATTTTGGACTCACAATGATTCGGGTGGGAAAGAACGTCTCTATGCGTTTGACCGCAGTGGCAAACATTTGGGAACGTGCAAAATAGACGGCGCAAAAGTCGAGGACTGGGAAGACCTGGCGTCTGGCATTGTTGACCAAGAGCCGATGTTGCTGATCGGCGACGTTGGCGACAATCAGCGAAAGCGTGACAAGTGCATGATTTATCTCGTCAAGGAACCACGAGATCCGACGTCCGAGGCAAAAGTCCACGGGAGGCTCAGCTTCAGCTACGAGGGAGGTCCTGTCGATTGTGAGGCTCTTGCATTTGATCCGTTAAGTCGCTCAATTTTGCTTACGGAAAAGACTCGATTGGGTAGCCTCGGCCGAGGACGCGTTTATCAGCTGCAATTGCCTGATGATGTAAGTGGCAAACACAAGAAGCTAGTTGCGAAATCTGTTGGAAAAACGATCGTCCCAACGGTCACCGCGATGGACATTTCCCGCGATGGCAAGTTCGTTGTTATCGGGAGTTATCTTGACTCCATGTTGTACGAACGTGTGCCAGGAGAAAAATGGTCAGAGACCTTTTCGCGAAACGGGCGGATTGTTCAAATGCCAGTGCGAAGGCAGGGCGAGACAATTTGTTTTGGATTGAACAACTACGATCTTTTTGCCACCAGTGAGAAACACCCCACGCCGTTTTTCGAAATCAATGCTCAGCCATCCAGTCCTTAACAGGGCATACAAGTTCAACTATCGTCCGTTTGTTTCATGCCCCACCGTTAGCGAATAACTCAAACCGAGCCAGAAATGCAATTTGAAGTAGAACGAAAATTTTGGGTGAACGACTTTTCCGTCGTGGTTGCCGCATTGACGGATCTTGGATCAAACATTGACGACGGCGTCGAGCAAGTAGATCAATACTTTGCGCACCCATCGCGAGATTTCGTCCAGACCGACGAAGTCTTTCGACTTCGAAATGTGGGCGACGCAAACTTTGTCACCTACAAGGGTGCCAGAATCGATTCCACAACGAAAACGCGTCATGAGCTGGAGCTGCCACTGGGTAACGGAGCACAAACTCTAGCCGACTTTGAAAGCTTGCTTACGCTGCTAGGATTCACTCCGATCATGACAGTACGCAAGTTTCGCCGCAAAGGTATTTGCGAGTGGGAAGGTACTAACATCGAAGTGTGTCTGGATGAAATTGATCAGTTGGGTACGTTTGTCGAATTAGAAGCGACCACCGATGCCCGCGGATTGGATGACGCGAAAGAACGCTTGGCATCGCTCGCAGAACGACTTGAGTTGACCAGAGCGGAACGTCGAAGCTACCTGGAACTTTTGCAGCATCAACTATCTCCACCAACAATGGGCACCCGCGATTCAGTCTGACTCTAAACGCAACTTTATTGTGATGGCGGTCTACCAGATCGTCCTCCGGATCGGTTGGGTATTCAAAACCGAAAGTATCATCATTCCCGCAGTGCTGGATTCACTAGGTGGTCCGGCCTGGCTGCGAGGGATGCTGCCAATGCTGAATCGAATGGGCCAAAGCATACCTCCATTGCTTTTGTCTAGCCGAATCGATCAATCACCGCAAAAAAAGTGGGCGATGGCTTGGTCCACATCAGGAATGGCGGTTGCATTCGCGTGTCTGTCATTAGTGTGGTGGACCGGCGTCAATCTGCGCGCACACGCACCAATTGTTTTCTTGGTTATCTACGCGTTTTTCTTCGCGTGCACCGGACTCGCGAACATGACGTTTGCCACTTTGCAGGGAAAACTAGTCGACACTGGCGTTCGTGGGAGATTGCTCATGGTCGCTAATTCGATCGGCGCCTGCTTAGCGATTGCCTTTGCGTGGTGGTTGATGAATCGATGGCTGACGACAGGCGA
>JAGQPC010000404.1 GCA_020426925.1 Planctomycetales bacterium
AACTGAATCCTCCGACCTATCGAAGTACACCACGGCCGACAGAGAACTTTCCACCGTATCACAAATTTACATCGATCCTCGAACTGGCGAAGTTACATACGAAAAGCCGTCGTCCGGTGGCGGTACCAAGCCGCAAACCGAACCGACTCAGGAAGCACCGCCAGAACTGCTGCCGTTCGATTACTTTGTCGCGGAAGACGATGGTACTTCGGCGCTGAACGCCTATCTCTTGTCGCAACTGAGCATGGGCGTGTACAGCACGGCTCTTAACGAACTTGAATTCCACTTGGACCTCATGGAAAAGTTCCAGCCTCAAGGGATCTCGACTTTTGATATCGACGTAAAAATGGATCACGATTCTGGCTGCGAACTTGCAGTTTTCACCATTGGCAAAGCGACGGTGATCGCGTTTCGCGGAACAAGTGGCTTGGGCACGACGAATCCTGACCGCGACGTCGAAATTGACCTGATGGATGTGCCGATCAAGGTCAAGGTGAATGAAAAAGAATGCCGAGTCCACCAAGGATTCTGGGAAAGTACCGACGGAGTTTACGATTGGGTTTTCGAGAAAGCACTAGAGGCACATCTCGATGGGCAGAAAATCTACCTGACTGGTCACAGCTTGGGCGGAGCTCGCGCAACGGTCGCAGCTTTCCGACTGCACTACGACGACGGCATCCCCGTTCACAGCTTGCAAACATTTGGCTCACCGAAGGTTGGCGACATTGACTTCAAAACGATGTTCAGCGACCTCGGTCCCAATGATGTCAAACTGGCCGAAGTGACCGAACGCTACGTTGTGCTCGGCGATCCAGCTACGACTTTTCCAGAGAAGGAAGCTATCGGAGTCAATTGGAAAGGACCGATTTGGGTTTACTACCACCACGTCGGCAAAACGCACAACATCAATCCGCTGACCGGAACGAACAGCACTGCTTACGACATCGATTTCGACAGCGGCGAGATATTCTTCATCCCCACCGCGTCGCAATGGTATGGCTTCCTGAACGGAGTGGGAGACAACGAGCACATGTTGTACGACGACGCATTGCTGTACGAAGTCGTCACTGATAACCAGTACGTCGACATCAAAGACTTGTTGCTCGAACACGAATCGGTCGTTCAAACAGCGATCGGAGAGTAAACGGAATCGGCGAAATCAAACTCGGCGAACAAATCAGAAGAGCATTCCGTTCATAAGCGGAGTGCTCTTTTTTTTGCTCACCGCAGAGCATCTTCGGAACGTTTGCCAGTAGCCGTTGAGACCACGCGCAGGTCCTATGAGGCGAACTTACGACAGCCGATTCCACACAAATTCGAGATCGACTCTTGCGTCGATGTGCTCACACGAAATGGTTTTCGAACATACCGTTGCGACGAACTCGCCGTGTTTATTGAGCACGTTTCTTTCGACGGTTCGCGATTTTGAGTCAACAATCCAATACTCTGGGATTTGATGCTTGAGGTAAAGTTGCTTCTTCACCTCTTGGTCGTACTTGCGTGTTGAAGGAGACAGCACTTCAACGACCAGATCAGGCACACCGCGAATTCGCGTTTCGATCACAATGTCGGTTGTTTTTAGAACGATCACAAGATCTGGCTGAACGACATCGTAGTCACTCAACTGCACATCACATGGAGCATTGAACACCTGCCCCAGCCCAGGGATTTCGATCTGATTCATGAGCTGGTGCTGAATGAATCGCGACGCCGTTTGGTGATTAGGATGAGGAGCAGGATTCATGTAGTGACACCCGTCGATGATCTCGTGCCGATTACCGTCGTTGGGAATCAACACGTAATCGTCGTACGTGAGTTTCGTTTTGGGATCGTTTACCGTCGACATGATGTCAGGCCTTACTTGAGAGACGTGTTTCTCAATTGTAACCCGGTTCTGGCGACAAACCAACGAATACGAAGCAACGCCACCGAACATATCCCGAGTATCGCGAGCTAAACGCGTTCCGGCGAACTGCTGGCCGCTATGACCCTACGGCGGACGTTTCAGTCTGAAATCCTTTTCGCACCCATTCGTTCAAGCCGCCTTTAGCGCTGCGAACATTGCGGTAGCCCTTGGATTTCAAATAGAGCGTCGCGTGCTTGGAAAACTTACCGATGTTGCAGACGGTGATAATCGGAGCGTCGCGATCGTCCGGAAGATCGCTGCTTGCCCCGAGATCGTCTTGCGGAATGTTGATCGCTCCGGGAATGTGACCGTCTTGATAGTCGCCGGGAATGCGGATGTCGATAATGGTCGGAGGATTCTCTGAACTGATCGCGTCGTGGAGATCTTTGACTTTGATCGTGTCGTGAGGATTCTTGAGATTCTCGATCATCTCGTTGAACAGCTGTTCGGTCTTGCTCGGGCCTGATGACGATTCTTCTTTGGTTGTCGGCGGCTGCAATTCGGGAAAGTGTCTCATGACCGACGACGCATATTTGAAGATGTTGTCGCAGAAAATGACGACAACCACATTGCCCGGTTCGTCCGGAACGGCCTTGAGGGCTGCGGCCAGATTCATGCCCGAACTCGGGCCAGCGACAATGCTCTCTTCGCGGTTGAGCCTGATGCACAGGTCATACGCTTCTTTGTCGTTGATTTCGATTTCCGCGTCGTATTCATCCGGGCAGTAGAGCTTGGTTTGGGCGAGTTGCCTTTTGCTGCGGACTCCAGGAATATCGTGCCCTTCTTCGGGGATCGCGCCGATAACTTTGATGTCTTTGTTTTGTTCTTTGAGGAATCGTCCGGTGCCGGTGATCGTTCCACACGTTCCTAATCCGGCGACAAAGTGAGTTACCTTACCTTCTGTTTGTCGCCAGATTTCTGGGCCGGTCGTTCGATAGTGAGCACCAGGATTTGCATCGTTTGCGTACTGGTCGAGCAGCACGTAGTCTTCCTGTTCAGCCGTTTCGTGCGCTTTCGCAATTGCGCCTTCAGGAGCCCCCGGCGCGGGACAGAGCGAATCGTCTAACTCAACGACTTTCGTTCCGAAAAAACGCAAGACTGTCCGTTTTTCAAGCGGTATCGCTTCCGACAACGGCGTTTCCAGCGTGTAGCCCTTCGCGTTGCCGATCATCGCGAGCCCGAGGCCCGTGTTGCCGGAAGTTGCCTCAACCAATTTCGTTTTGCCCGGCGTGATTGCACCACGCTCTTCTGCGTCGCGAATGAGATTGTCTGCGATTCGGTCCTTCACTGCTCCGAACGGATTGTACCATTCGAGCTTCCCATACACCTTCGTATGCTTGAACGGGACGACCTTGTTTAACAAGACCAGCGGCGTAGGATTGTCTGCACTGGACAGAAGTCCCAACATGGAATCGTAAACGCGAAGCGAATGATCGTGTGGCATAGTCTTGGTTCGATGGGTTCGTAATGCAGGGATGACGTTCGATTAGGGCCAACAATGAGGCCGAGAGCCTAGGCCGTGTTCACGGCTGGAGGCGACGAGTTTGCCTCCGTCACGATCACCCTCATTCCTTCAATTGTTGCGTTTTGCCCATTCTGATATGCTGTCTAGGCAAATGCCGTACTTCGGGCGAGCGACGAATCAACTTCGGCCCTAATTCTAACGCGGAGCTAATTTCGATGAAGGCCAGTAATGAGCTGTGGAAGGAACGCCTCACGGGCAAAGTGCCAACTCAGCTTGCAGAAGAAATCGATGTCTTTGAGACCGAAATCGACCTTCGTAGTCAAGACAAAGTTGACGAAAAGGTGTTCGCGGAAACTCGACTCCGCCGAGGCGTCTACGGCCAGCGATACGACAATGGCCAGCGTCATGACGGTACGGAATCAAAGACGCTAGCGTTCGAGGAAAAAGTCTCCAAGGGCCCGAATACCGTTTGGGATGCTCCGGGCATGCTCCGCATCAAGATCCCCTACGGCGGCATGACGACGGCTCAATTGGAGCTGATGGCGGACCTGACCGAGGAGTATTCCGATGGAATCGCTCACATTACAACTCGGCAAGATTTCCAGCTTCACTATATTCACCTCGAAAACACGCCCGCGATCATGCGACGCCTGGGCGAAGTCGGGATCACAACCCGCGAAGCGTGCGGGAACTCGGTCCGAAACGTGACCGGCTGCCCTTTCATGGGAGTCTGCAAAGACGAGCCATTCGATGTGACGCCCTACGCCGACGCGTTGATGAAGTTTCTGCTGGGACACCAAGACGCACAGAATTTCGGCCGCAAATTCAAACCATCGTTCAGCGGTTGCAGTGAACATTCGTGCGGTCTTTCACAGATGCACGATTTCGGCCTGATCGCTCGTGTCAAAGAAGTTGACGGTCAAGAAGTTCGAGGGTTCAAAGTCGTTGTCGGCGGCGGATTGGGAGCCGTTCCTCGCCAAGCAAAAACGTTCGACGAGTTCCTCGCGCCCGAAGATCTGCTGCCGCTGGCTCAGGCGATCGCTCGGATTTTCGGACGGCATGGAGAAAAAGAAAAACGCAGTCGTGCTCGATTGAAATTCTTGATCGACAATTGGGGAATCGAAAAGTTTAAGGAAGAAGTTCTCGCCGAAAAGGCAAAACTGCCGGAGGATCCGCGATGGACCGATTACCTGAACGACTTGGACTCATTCACGGAATCGCCCAAAAAGCCGGGCGGCGAAATGCCCGAGCTCACTGATCCGGCAATCCAACATTGGGCCAAAACGAATGTTCGGGCTCAACGGCAGCAAGGTTACTCAACGGTTACCGTTGTGTTGCCTTTGGGTGACATCACGCCGGACCAACTGCGATCCTTGTCCGATATTGTGCAAGAGTTTACCAACGGCACGATTCGTACGTCGGTCGAACAGAATTTTGTCATTCGCTGGGTCAGCAATTCCGATTTACCCGCGTTGCACGCTGCGCTGGACGCGGTCAACTTGGCCGAGCCGGGTGCGAGCAACATTTTAGACATTGTCGCCTGCCCAGGCACTGACACGTGCAAGCTGGGAATCTCATCATCCCGAGGACTCGCTGCAGAGCTGCGAAATCGGCTGGCAGCGAAGAGCGTGCACTTGGACGAAGCGATCCAGAACCTGCATATCAAAATCAGCGGTTGCTTTAACAGTTGCGGACAGCACCACGTAGCCGATGTTGGATTTTACGGAGCCAGCCGAACTGTTGGTGGTTACAAGATTCCGCATTTCCAAGTCGTGTTGGGTGGCGAATGGGAACACAACGGAGGTTCGTATGGGCTGCCGATCGTTGCGATTCCGTCGAAGCGTGCTCCTGATGCATTGGACCGCATCACGGAATTCTACATGCGAGAAAAAGAGAACGGCGAGCGTTTTCCAAAATTCGTGACTCGAATCGGCAAGGGAAAGATTCGTCAATTGCTGGACGATTTGGTTGGTGATTTTCCTGCTCACGAAAACGAACCGAGTTTCTACGAAGACTGGGGCGACCCGCGTCAATACAGCCTTGGTGACATCGGCAAAGGCGAGTGCTCGGGCGAGGTCGTTTCAGCCTATGAATTCGAAATGACGGCGTGCGATCGCGTCGTATTTGGTGCTCAGTTGGCACTCGAAGAAGGCGACGCACAAAAGGCCGGTGAAGACGCGCTCGCCGCGATGATCAAGGCAGCAAAAGCACTCGTGATGATTCAGTACGACGACGTTACTGAAGAGGATCCTGACGAAGTCGTCGAAGAATTCAAAGAACGTTACTACGATACCGAACTGATCTTCGATCCGTTTGCAGGTTCGAAGTTTGCCGACTATCTGTTCGCGGCCTACGAAGCCAAAGGCCGAACATTCGACAACGATTCGGCTCATCATTTGGTCGAAGAATCGCAGTTATTCATCGAAGCCGTCCACAGTTGCTACAACCGAATTCGCACTGCCGGAATTAACGCAGCGTAGTAGATGAATTCATAAAACATGTATTGCTGGTAGCGTACGTCTGCCAATTTGGGAATCTGTCATGAACCTCCAACACGTCAACGTAAAGATCTTTGTCGACGGCGATCTTGGAATCGAGATCGAAGATTTAGTAAAAGTTTTTCACAACTGGGTATCGGAACAATCGATGCCCGAGCTGATGATCGATGTTGCCGATTACATGCACGTTCCGAATGGCCCAGGTATCGTGATGGTCGGACACGAAGCCGATTATTCACTCGACTTCACCGGCGGTAGCAGCGGACTGCGTTACAACTACAAAGCGGCTCGAGAAGGTTCTAATCAAGAACTGCTTCAACATGCGTTCGACAACGCAACATCGTGCTGCGACAGGTTGGAATCTGAACTACCGGGCCTGAAGTTCGACCGCAGTCAGTTAGAACTCACAATCAACGATCGAGCCATCGCGCCGAACACCTCTGAGACTCAATCTGCACTTTCCGGCGACATCGAATCATTCGCAAACTCGATTGGCGGCGGCGACGCAACGATCGAATACGAACCGGACTCTCGGCGGCTTTTCGGCGCAACAATCAAACTCGCCAACGCATTTGTGAGTGCGTGAGCTGTCACTGACGCAGTTGCCATAGACTTTGATCATCCTCGTTTAACCCGATCAAACCGCAATACTTTGATTTTCGGGCAAGATACGGTAGCGAGCGTGAATCGCTTGCGAAAAAAGTCTACGATAGTGTGTCGCTTCACGTCACACTTTCGAATGCGGTGCACTGATGATCAATTTCATTGGAAAGAGCTATCAACTCTGCGATCGAATCACTCGCCGCAGTTTTCTGCAAGCTGGCGGTGCTGGCCTCGTCGGATTTGGCTTGGCCGACCTGCTTCGGGCCGAGTCGCAACAAGGCATTGGCTCGTCACAGAAGGCGGTGATCAATATTCATCTCGATGGTGGTCCGCCGCAGATGGACACGATCGATCTGAAGCCGAACGCTCCGATCGAAATCCGCGGTGAGTTCCAGCCAATTGCTACTCGGCTGCCCGGCTTTCAAATCTGCGAACTGATGCCGAAATTGGCCGGGGTCGCAGATAAGCTCGCGTTCATTCGGTCATTGGTTGGCGCTGACGTTCGACATGACGCCTTTCAATGCATGTCAGGCTTCGATTCGCAAAGCCTGAGGAATTTGGGAGGGCGACCGGCGCTCGGTTGCGTCATGACCAAGCTGGTTGGTTCCCCGCAAGACGCGACGCCCACGTTTGTCGATTTGATGCAAGGCCGACCGCTCGTAAGAAATAGTGCCCGGCCCGGATTCTTGGGACCATCATACTCGCCGTTTCGCCCCGACATTTCGAAAGTATTTCCTCGCCAGCTTGAAGAAGGCATGAAAAAGGAACTCGCCGCATTGGGTTCGCAACACGCCACCAGTCTGAAACTCAACGCGGCGCTCGATGCTGACCGGCTGGACGATCGAGCGTCCTTGTTGCGTGGACTGGATCAAGTGCAACGCGATCTCGATGAAAGCGGCGCGATGGAGGCGCTGGACCGTTTTCATCAACAAGCTGCCAACATTTTGACTTCAAACACGTTCGCAAATGCACTCGATCTGGAAAACGTTCCAGAACAAGAACTCGCTCGATATACAGCTCCGTCGTCAAACGTCAGCCAGTTCTACACGGCGGACGATCATCGAGCGACGCGAAAGCTGCTGTTGGCTCGACGATTAGTCGAAGCCGGAGTTCGCTGCGTCAGCTTATCGCTGAGTGACTTTGACACACACTCCAAAAACTTCCCGCGCATGAAACACATTTTGCCGATTTTCGATTTTGGGCTGCACGCGCTGGTAACGGATTTGGAAGAACGAGGAATGCTAGACAATGTCATGATCGTTGCGTGGGGTGAGTTTGGACGCAGCCCCAAGATCAACAGCCAAGGCGGACGAGATCACTGGCCAGAAGTCGGGCCGGCGATTCTGGCTGGCGGTGGAATGAACGGTGGACAAGTCATTGGATCGACCGATCGTACGGCAAGTCGAGCAACGTCGACGCCGGTCAGCTATCAAGACGTAATAGCAACGCTCTACCACCACCTGGGCGTCGATCCTCATCGAGTCACAATCAGCGATCCGACAGGACGACCTCAATATTTGCTGGACGGCGGCAAAGCGATCAGCGAGTTAATCTGATGGCACGCGAGTAGGCTCGGAACAAGCGGCCAAACCAACTTTTTTCGCGATTGAGCGAGACGCCGCGACGTTGCGGCATCACGACTTGCCTTTCCTGATCCGACGGAAACACGTGCGTCCATTCCGGACGCGTCTCCTTTTGCGAGTCATGCTAGCTTGCATCGATCTTGGACCGATTGGGTTCCTCTGGTACAAGTCTGCCTTACTACGGTGGACCGAATCAGAGGGCAGCGGCGGCGAATGCAAAACTACTGGCGGGCGATTAAGATCGCACTTCAATACCGTTGGATTGTTGCAGGGGCGTTTACTTGCTCGCTGATGGTTGCCGTGCTGTGGGGTGGCAGCATCGGTGCGCTGTATCCAGTTCTGCAAGTCGCGGTCAACGACCAATCGCTCCAAGATTGGAGCAACGAACAGATTGCAGAGTCGAAATCAATTCTGGAATCGAAACAAGCAGAGCTGCAACGCGAGGGTCTCCCAGAACACGAGCTGATCGATCTGCAAGACGACATCAGCACTGAACAGCGTACGTTAGCTTGGCGACAACGAGTCAGTTGGTTTGTCCGACAGCCATGGGTTCCACGAGCACCGTTCCGAACGGTGCTTGCGATCGTTGTGATCTTGGTCGCCGCAACCGCAGTCAAAGGCTTGTTCATCTTTGGTAACTTGATGTTCGTGGCCCAGCTCGAACAGCGAGTTACCTACGATCTCAGACGCCAGTTTTTTCATCGAGCGTTACGATTAGATCTGGATGCGTTCGTCGAGGAACGCACGAGCGGTCTACTCAGCCGATTCAACGCTGACATCCGGTTCGTCGCCGAAGGAATTCGCACGCTGTTTGGAAACGGAATCCGCGAGCCGCTCAAGATGCTCTCGTGTTTGGTTGGAGCCTCCGTCATCAGCCCGCGACTGTTGATTTTTTCGCTGGTTTTGACGCCTATCGTCGGATTGCTGATTCGCAAGCTGGCTGGATCAATCAAGCGGGCCAATCGCCGAGTGTTGGAAGAGATCACACAGCTCTACGGTGTCTTAACCGAAACGTTTAACGGGATTCAGACGGTCCAGGCGTACACACTGGAGCAATCCGAACGCGCAAAATTCTACAAAGTGGCGAAGGAATGCTTTCGCAAGGCGATGCGAATCTCGTTTTACAATGCCCTGACCAAGCCGATTACTGAAACGACCGGCATCGCTGTGATTTCGATGGCATTACTTTCAGGTGCATACTTAACGTTAAATCGCGAAACTCATTTGTTCGGCATCCGCTTATTGTCGCGACCGATGGACACGGCATCTTTGTTGATTTTCTACGGGATGCTAATCGGTGCGACCGAGCCCGCCAGAAAACTATCCGAAATCTTTAACGCGGTTCAGGCGGGCGTGGCAGCATCGGAGCGGCTTTTCCCATTGCTGGACCAGCAACCCAAAATCGAGAATCCGGTCAAACCTATTACGCTTCCGGCTCAGCATTCAGAAGTTCAATTTGAGGACGTTAGCTTTCACTATCTGGAAGGCACGCCAGTACTGACCAAAATCAATCTCAAGTTTCACTTTGGTGAAACGATTGCGATCGTCGGACCAAACGGATGCGGCAAGTCGACTCTGCTACAAATGCTTCCACGATTCATCGACCCGTCAAAAGGCTACGTGCGAATTGATGGGATCGATGTCCGAGACGTGCGTCTGAAGAATCTCAGAAACAAAGTTGGGTTGGTCACTCAGCGAGCACACCTATTTGACGACACAATTTACAACAACATTCGCAACGGCAGATTGGACGCTTCGGAAACCGCCGTGATTCGAGCGGCACAAAAAGCGCGTGCCCACAAGTTCATTACCGAAACGCTCGCAGACGGATACGAAACCGTTGTCGGGGCGAGTGGCTCGCGTCTCTCGGGAGGCCAGCGACAGCGGATCGCGCTGGCACGAGCGATGATCCGGAACCCAGAGATTTTGATTCTGGATGAAGCGACGAGTCAGATAGATATTGAAAGTGAGCAGCTCATTCACCAGGCTCTCGAGGAATTCTCCAAGGGGCGAACCGTTTTCATGATCACGCATCGTTTGGCGACGCTGAGCCTTGCAGATCGGATTCTGGTGATGAACAACGGTCAAGTCGAGGACTGTGGAACTCACGATGAATTGATCACGCGCTGCGAACTCTACAAGCGACTCTATTCGATTCAATTCAAGCAAAGCGCGTGATCCGAAGTGTCGGCAGTCTCCAAGCTGGCGGTTATAGGACGGCGAATCGGCACCAACCGACCATTTCGGCACTTCACGGTCGTTGTCTGAATGCTTCCGATTGGCATGGTTTTTAACGAAACTGTGTAACAACGGCGTGCTGCTCGTGAGAAAGTCCCCGAGATTTTCCACAGTTTCTGTCCCCAACGCGAGGCGAGAGTGGCAGCAGGGTTTTCAAAGAGGCTAAAATTGCAGCTTCGCGGAGCAGACTGAAAGCGGCGAAAGAATTGCAGCGCAGTCATGATGGAGGAGAAAATGAAGAACGATCGGAATACACGCAGAGACTTTCTCAAGAAGACTTCGGCAACCGGCGCGTCACTCGCGG
>JAGQPC010000405.1 GCA_020426925.1 Planctomycetales bacterium
TCGTTTACTGATTTCAGCAAGTTGATCCGGCGTCGACCAGATATCGGAGTCGTCGTGTATCGCAATTTGGCAGCCGACGTCAGCAAGAAACTTCGAAACACGGACGATAGTTCATCGCCTCATGTGACCGGGAGTTCGACGCGTGCAAGGAAGTAGCCACATGGCAGAACGAGACATTTGGGGAAACCGGACTGCCTTTGTCCTCGCGTCGATTGGTTCAGCGATTGGATTGGGGAACCTGTGGCGATTCCCGTACGTTTGCTACGAGTTTGGTGGCGGTGCGTTTCTTGTTGCGTACATTGTATGCCTGGTGTCGGCCGGCATCCCGCTGCTGATGCTGGAATTCGCGTTGGGAAAACAAACGGCTCAGGCGGCGCCAGGTGCCTTTGCGAAAATCGACAAACGACTGGAATGGTTCGGTTGGTTTGCCGTGGGTATCGGCTTCGTCATCTGCAGTTATTACTCGGCGATCATGTCGTACTGTGTGAACTACTTCTACTACAGCTTCACGCTGGCATGGGGTGATGATCCGGCCGAATTCTTCAACAGGCACGTGCTCGATAAGACCGGCGATCCGGAACAGCCATGGGCGCTTGGATCATTTCGATGGCAACTTTTTTTCGGATTGCTGCTCACTTGGTCGCTGATTCTGGCTTGCGTGTGGAAGGGCACGAAAACGGTTGGTAAAGTCGTTTGGGTAACGGTGCTAGGGCCGTGGGCTTTGCTGATCCTGTTTGTGATCAGAGGCGTGACGCTGGAAGGCGCAGCAGACGGCCTGTCGTATTACGTTACTCCTCGCTGGTCCATGTTGTGGAATTTTTCTCCGGCGCCGGGTGAGATTGGCGCCCACGAGTTATGGCTAGCTGCAATTTCGCAAGTGTTTTTTAGCTTGACGGTTGGCTTTGGTGTGATGATCGCATATGGAAGTTTTCTGGATGATGAAACGTGCATCGTAAAAAACACGTGGATTATCGGTTTGGGTGATGCGTTGACGGCAATTGTCGGTGGCTTTGCAGTTTTCGGCGCGTTAGGTCACAAGGCTCACGCCGATGGTGTCCCGATCACGGAGGTCGTCGAGTCTGGACCGGGGCTCACGTTTGTCACATATCCCGAAATCATCAACGGCCTGCCTCTGCCGCACCTCTTTGGAATTCTGTTTTTTGTCATGCTAAGCCTACTGGCGATCGATTCGGCTTTCAGCCTGGTAGAAGCGTTGTCATCGTCCGTCCGAGACAAGTTCGGGTTTACGCATCGCCAAGCGAATGTCGCAGTTTCGCTGGCCGGTGTGATTTTTGGCCTGCCCTATATGTTTGGCTCAGGGATTCACTGGCTGGACATCGTCGACCACTTCATGAACTTCTGTGGCTTGTCGATCGTTGTACTCGGGACCTGCCTGATTGTCGGCTGGCATTTTCCGGCATCACGCATGCGGCACTTCATCAATCAAAGATCAGATGGAAAAATCGATATCTGGTGGGACATCCGCATCCAGCTAATTGTCCCAGCGGCCATTCTGTACATGCTGGGCTTTGAGGTGTATGTGCGACTCGAGAACGCGTATGGCGATTTCGGATTGCGCAGCCAGGAGCTCGTCTTTGGGTGGGGGATGTTGCTGCTGATTTTTTTCGCGAGCGTAGTTCTGTCTCTAGCACGCCCCAACCTCCGGAGCTGACTGGCCTCTACCGCGGAATACGCTTCCGTGCTCGGGATAGCGATGTCATTTCAATCTCTTCCTGATTAGATTTGTCGCAATCCGTGGCCTTTTCCTCATTGATTTGAGAATGCAAGCGTTTTGACACTAGAAGAAACGCACAAAAAAGCAAGAATGGGTGTTTGTCGAACGAAAACGGCCGCAAATTTCATTGTGCAGAACCGTGGCAGTTGATCAACAGACGATGCAGAACTGCCAATTCCCCGAACTTCAGAGTAGAAGCATGATTCAAGAAGGAACAATTGCTTTGCTGTTAGCGGGCGGCGTCGGTTCGCGACTTCATCCGCTGACTGAAAACCGTGCGAAACCTGCGGTACCCTTCGGTGGGAAATATCGCATCATCGATTTCACACTGTCCAACTGCTATTATTCCGGCTTGCGTCGCATTCTGGTTTTGACTCAGTATAAATCTCAATCGCTTCAGAAGCATTTGCGCGACGGTTGGTCAATCTTCAATCCGGGGATTGGCGAGTACATCACTTCGGTTCCTCCGCAAATGCGTACGGGTGATTCTTGGTACGCAGGGACTGCCGACGCTGTTTACCAAAACCTGTATATGCTCGAACGAAGTGGTGCCGAACGAGTCATCATTCTGTCGGGCGACCATATCTATCGAATGGACTATGCGGCCATGGATCGCTTCCACCGTAAGTCCTCTGCTGATGCGACGATTGCATGTATGAAAGTGCCAGTTGCAGATGCCCAGTCTTTCGGCGTGATGAGCGTCGACGACGACGGGCGAATCGTCAACTTTCATGAAAAGCCTGCGAATCCGCAGCCGATCCCAGGGGATCCTCACCACGCCCTGGCATCCATGGGGATCTACATCTTCAACCTTCCGCTGCTGTGCCGAGTGCTCCGTGAAGATCACACTAACGCAAAATCGTCTCACGACTTCGGCAAGGACATTCTTCCGACGTTGATCCGCTCCCACAATTTGTATGGTTACGAATTCGGGACAAACGGAGGTCGAGTCCGAGGACGAACGTACTGGCGGGACGTCGGTACGCTTGATTCATATTTTGATACACACATGGACCTGCTCAAGCCAAACCCTCCACTCGATCTTTACCAACACGATTGGGCCATCCGGACGTCAGCCGAACAAGGGCCTCCAGTGCGGACTGCCCCTGGAGCATCGGGCAAAGATTCCGTCTTGGCGAATTCCATGTCAAGCTCCGGAGTCGTAATAACAGGCGGTGTGGTCAGAACTTCGATTCTTTCGCGGAATGTCCGCATCGATGACGGAGCCGACGTCCAGAATTCAATTTTGCTGGACGGTGTTCGCGTTGCTGCCGGCGCAGTCGTTCGAAACTGCATCATCGACAAAGATGTACGCATCCCGCCAGGTGAACGAATCGGTTACGATCTTGAAATCGATCGCAAGCGGTTTACCGTAACAGAAAACGGCATTGTCGTAGTGCCGAGTTCTTACCGATTTAATCGAAGACCCGCTACGATCATCCGAGTCGATTCGACAAGTGAAGTCGCCCCGGTTGCCCAAGAGCGAAAATCAACCGCAAATGGCAAAGACAAACACGCCTAGAAGGGTCCGTTTAACGCCACACCATTAGTATTGAGATGCAAAGAAACTTGGAACAGACACCCACGAATGGTCAACGGAAAACAGGAGTCCTCGGCCCACTGCGCGAAGAATTGCAACGTCATCTTCATTACACACTAGGGCACCACAACCACAAGGACGATCCAAACTATTTTTATCGCGCGTCGGCGATCGCTATACGCGACCGGGTGATCGAGCACTGGCGCACGACTCGCGAAAAATTCGCCACTACCGACAGTCGGCGAGTCCACTATCTGTCGCTCGAATTCCTGCTAGGTCGCTCACTCGACAATGCCATCCAAAATCTGGGGCTAAGCGAATCGCTGCGAATGAGTCTCCACGAGTTTGGAGTGCAACTGGAAGAAATCGCTGAAGAGGAACAAGATGCGGGGCTTGGCAATGGCGGCTTAGGCCGTTTGGCAGCGTGTTTCCTGGACAGCTGCGCTAACCTGAAGCTACCGGTCGCTGGCTACGGGATCCGTTATGAATTTGGAATGTTCCACCAACGCATCGAAGGCGGACACCAAGTGGAAGCTCCCGATCATTGGCTGCGAGATGGGAATCCGTGGGAAATCGAGCGCCCCGAGTCGACCAGAACGATCAAACTCTACGGTTACACGGAACGATTTCACGACGAAGATGGTGTTTTATGCACCCGCTGGGTTGGCTCGCACGATCTGCTGGCCGTCCCGTACGACATGCCGATTCCCGGCTATCAAAATGAAACGGTGAACACGCTGCGTCTTTGGAAGGCGGCAGCAACCGATGTCTTCAACTTAAGCGAGTTCAATGCCGGCAGTTATCCGGAAGCGGTCGCGGCAAAGAACATGGCTGAACAGATCTCTATGGTCTTGTACCCGAACGACGCCAGCGAAAACGGGAAAGAACTCCGGCTGAAGCAACAGTACTTCCTCGTATCTGCAAGTCTTCAAGACGTGTTGGCCGATTGGGTCGAGAAAAATGGCGAGGACTTCACAGACTTCGGCAAGAAGAACTGCTTCCAGCTGAACGACACGCACCCGGCTTGTGCGGTTCCTGAACTGATGCGATTGCTTGTTGATGAGCACAAGTTTGATTGGGACACCGCTTGGTCAATAACGACGGAGTGCATGGCTTACACAAATCACACGCTACTACCGGAAGCACTAGAACGTTGGTCAGTAGCGTTGATCGGTCATCTGTTGCCGCGAATCATAGAGATCATCTATGAGATTAATGAAAGGTTTTTAGCCGAGGTATCGCAGAAGTTTCCAGGCGACAGCGGATTGTTGAGTCGCGTCTCGTTGATCGAAGAGGGCGAGAACCCGCATGTCCGTATGGCATTCCTAAGTATCGTCGGAAGTTTTTCGGTGAATGGCGTCGCGCATCTGCATACTGAGCTCCTGAAGAAGGGTTTGTTCGCCGATTTCTACCGAATCTGGCCGCAGAAATTCAACAACAAAACAAACGGCGTGACACAGCGTCGTTGGCTGTCCAACTGCAATCCTCGGCTTCGTGAACTACTCAACGAAACGATCGGAACGAAGTGGGAAGCAAACCTCGAGGAAATCGAGGCTTTAGCGGCTCACGCTGAAGACGCCGAATTTCGACGACGTTGGAGAGAAGTCAAGCAAGCCAACAAGCAGCGTTTGATGCGCTACGTCAACAAGCACACCGGCGTGCGTTTTGTCCCGTCCGCGCTCTTCGATGTCCAAGTAAAAAGGATCCACGAATACAAACGTCAGTTGCTGAACACGCTGCACGTTGTTCATTTGTACAACCGCATTCGCCGCGGTGATACGAGCGGGATGGTGCCACGTTGCGTTTTGGTTGGAGGTAAAGCTGCACCTGGATACTATCTCGCGAAACTGATCGTAAAACTAATTAACAATGTAGCTGACGTCATCAACAATGATCCGGCCGCGCAGGACCTATTGAAGTTCGTGTTCTTTCCGAACTACCGCGTTTCTGCAATGGAGGTGATTTGTCCTGGAACTGACTTGTCCGAGCAAATTTCCACAGCCGGCAAAGAAGCGTCCGGCACGGGCAATATGAAGTTCATGATGAACGGTGCTCTCACGATCGGAACTTTGGACGGCGCGAATATCGAGATTCGCGAGAAGGCTGGTGCTGAAAATTTCTTCCTGTTCGGACTCAACGCGCAAGAAGTCGAAGCAACTAAGAAGAACTACGATCCGAATTCGATCATCGCAGCCGACGGCGACATAACTCAAATCATGGAGCTATTGGAAAGCGGACATTTCAATAAAGCCGAACCCGGTATTTTTGATGTCCTAACTTCGGGCCTTCGCAACCCGTATGACCAATGGCTTACAATAGCTGATCTCCGAAGCTACATCGACGCTCAACAACGAGTCAATGATGCCTTCACGGATCACGATCATTGGGACCGCATGAGCATCCTCAACTCCGCCCACAGTGGATGGTTCTCAAGTGACCGAACGATTCAGCAATACGCGGACGAGATCTGGAATGTTTCTCCCTTGGAATAGCCGTGCTGCGTTTGCACGGCTTGAAAGTCCGGCAGCTATGTCGAACCGAATAGGGATATTACAAAAACAAAAAGTTCGCATTCTGCCCGTAAGAAAATGTACAACGAATTTGGTGCACATCTCGCTGAATTAGACGGTCAACGGGGAACACGTTTCGCCGTCTGGGCCCCAAATGCAACCGAGGTATCAGTCCTATCTGACCAGAGCGAGTGGAACGCCGGCGTCCACACTTTGCATCCCAGCGACAGCGGAGTCTGGAGATGCTTTGTGCCTGGCATCAAAGCGGGCAGTGTCTACAAGTTTGGAATTCGCACCCGAGACGGCAAGGTCCTTGAAAAGGCAGACCCGTTCGCTTTCCAGACCGAATGCCCGCCCAAATCGGCCTCAATCGTGTGCGACCTTGCCGGCTTCGATTGGCAAGATTCGGCGTGGATGAGTCAGCGAGCGAACACGAATTGGCTGGAACAGCCTGTATCAATTTACGAAGTTCATCTGGCGTCTTGGAAAAGGCCGACCGACCGAAGGCACTTCGGTTACTGCGAATTGGCTCACATGCTGGCCGATTACGTTTTGCAGTTAGGCTACACGCATATCCAGCTAATGCCGATTTGTGAGTATCCGTTCGATGGATCGTGGGGCTATCAAACGACCGGCTATTATGCGCCAACGGCGCGATTCGGCACGCCACATGACTTCATGTACATGGTCGACTACCTCCACCAAGCTGGCATTGGAGTCTTCATCGACTGGGTCCCCGCTCACTTTCCGACGGACGGTCACGGCCTCGCGAATTTCGATGGCACGTGCTGCTATGAACACGCCGATCCACGCGAAGGATTCCACCCCGATTGGCGATCGAGCATCTTCAATTACGGTCGCCACGAAGTCCGAGACTTTTTGATCAACAGTGCCCGTTTCTGGTTGGAGACCTATCACGTCGACGGGCTCCGCGTCGATGCAGTGGCCTCGATGTTGTATCGCGACTACTCGCGAAAGGATGGCGAGTGGATCCCCAATCAGTACGGCGGGCGAGAAAATCTTGAAGCCGTGCAGTTTTTGAAAGACATGAACATCACGGTGCATGGCGAGTTCCCGGGCGTGCTCACGATCGCGGAAGAATCGACGGCTTGGCCAAACGTAACAGAACCGGTCTACAACGGTGGGCTCGGCTTTAACCTGAAGTGGGACATGGGATGGATGAACGACACACTGCATTACCTGCGGCGAGAACCCATTCATCGTGCCCATCATCAAGACGAACTTTCGTTCCGCATGGTCTACGCATTCAGCGAAAAATACGTTCTGCCACTATCGCATGATGAGGTCGTCCACGGCAAGCAGTCGCTGTTGTCTCAGATGCCAGGCGACGACTGGCAGAAGTTCGCGAACCTCCGAATGTTGTACGGCTATCAGTTCACAACTCCGGGAAAACCGCTTCTATTTATGGGCGGCGAATTTGGCCAGCGGACCGAATGGGATCACAGCAGCGAGCTTGATTGGAACTTGTTGGATTCTGAGCTGCACGATGGCATGCGGCGTTTCATCGGCGACTTGAACCGATTGTACCGGACTGAACCTGCACTCCATGAACACGATTGTTCGCCCGAAGGATTTGACTGGATTCAATGCGACGATTGGCAACACAGCGTTTTCGTGTTTGCTCGCTATGCGAAGAATCGTTCAAACCATATCGTCGTGGTGATGAACTTTACTCCGGTTCCAAGGACCGGCTACCGAATCGGAGTCGAAGGAACCGAATACATAGAAGTTCTCAACAGCGATGCGAAGATATACGGCGGCGGCAACGTCGGAAACGCCGGACAAGTTCGCTCTGACAAGACACCGATGCACGGACGCACGAAGAGTTTGTCGTTGCAGCTGCCTCCGTTAGGCATCGTCATTCTGAAGTCGACGCTCGTTGAGTCGTCGGTTTCGGAATCCACTCCATCAAAAGAATCGACACAATCCGATGCTGCACAAATCTGAATCGAACAGTCTCGATCGCTTGCGTATCGTGCTGGCCTCGTCCGAGGCAGTTCCGTGGTCAAAGACGGGAGGACTCGCCGATGTCTCGACTGCACTGGCAAAATCGCTGGCAGCTGTCGGCCACGATGTCACTCTCGTTGTTCCGTATCATCGACAAACAGAATTCGTCCGCGATCACAAAGAAGAAATCCACAATTCTGGTGTTCAATTACGAATTCCAGTTGGAACGAAAACCGTTTTAGGAACCGTATTCTGGACTCACGTTCCTAGTTCTAACCTGCGAGTACTGTTGATTGACCAGCCAGAATACTTTGACCGAGCTGGTTTGTACCAATCGCCGAGCGGTGACTACTCGGACAATTGTGAGCGTTTTGTTTTCTTCAGCCGAGCCGTAGTTTCAACCATCGAGCACTTAGTCTTGCGGCCACACATCGTTCACGCAAACGATTGGCAGACGGGACTAGCGCCGGCTTTGATCGAACTCGAAAAGCGTGGAGCACCTGGGTTCGAGGATACGCGGAGCATCTTCACGATTCACAATTTGGCGTTTCAAGGGTGGTTTCCTGCAGATGCGATGAAGCTGACCGGATTGGATTGGAAACACTTTAATTGGCAGCAGATGGAATGTCACAATCAGCTCAACTTACTGAAAACGGGAATCGCGTTTGCTGACTTCCTGACCACCGTTAGCCCAACATACGCCAAAGAAATCCAGACACCGGAATTCGGGTGCGGACTGCATGAGTTGCTCGAACATCGTCGTGATGACTTGGTTGGGATTCTAAACGGAGTCGATACCGACACGTGGTGCCCCGAATCCGATCCGTTCTTGCCATCGAACTTCAATGCAGACAATTTCGCGGCCAACAAGCCGATTTGCAAATCCCATTTGCAGGATCGACTGGGACTCCCCGATCGTCCGGATGCACCGTTGTTTGGTATGGTTTCCCGGATGACTGATCAGAAAGGATTGGACCTCATAACCGAAGTCGCACAGAAACTCGTTGAACAGAACCTGCAAATTGCATTTCTTGGAACGGGCAACGAACGATACGAATGGATGTTGAGAGAACTAGCGCGAAAGCATCCAGACAAAGTCTCAACGACAATCGGATTTGATGAGCGCCTAGCGCACCAAATTGAAGCGGGATCAGATTTCTATCTGATGCCCAGCCGGTACGAGCCATGCGGACTCAATCAGATGTACAGCCTCGCCTACGGAACCGTTCCGCTGGTACGAGCTGTCGGTGGTCTCGCAGATTCAGTTGTCGACACAAACGTTGACTCCATCGCCAACGGAACAGCGACCGGGATCGTATTCCGCAAGTACGATGGCGGCACATTCTTCGACGCGGTCAGCCGCTGCTTGAAACTCTATCAAGATCCGACGAATCACCACAAAGTCATTCGGGCAGGCATGCGGTACGACTCAACATGGAGTCGCAGTGCAAACGAATACCTGGCCACGTACGAAAACACACTAAAACGCAGACCGCGCACTTCATTGGCAACTAGAGTCACAGAAAGCAAAGATCATGTCGCTCCATAAACTAGCTGGCCAACCCGTTCCACTCGATCTCTTGGATGACATCCCAAGATTAGTGTCTGCGTATTACACGCACAAGCCGGACGCAGGCGAAGCTTCGCAGCAAGTGAGTTTCGGCACTTCTGGCCATCGCGGTTCGTCGTTGGCAAACACCTTCAATGAGTCGCACATCGCTGCGATCTGCCAAGCGATCTGCGAGTTTCGGGCAGCAAACAAAATCAATGGGCCGCTGTTCTTGGGGAAAGATACACACGCTCTTTCTGAACCTGCTTTTCAAACGGCGGTTGAAGTGTTCGCTGGCAACAGCGTAGAAGTTGTTGTGCAAGCGGAACATGGCTACACACCGACTCCGGTCATTTCGCATGCGATCCTCGCCCACAATCGATCTGGATCCGGCGGACTAGCAGACGGAGTCGTGATCACACCATCGCACAATCCTCCATGCGATGGAGGCTTGAAATACAATTCGACGAACGGCGGGCCTGCCGACACGAACATTACCAAGACGATTCAAACACGAGCCAACGACATCCTCGCGAATGGACTACGTGACGTTCGTCGCGAGGTTTACCAGCATGCAATCCAGTCCTCCACGACTCATGAACGCGACTACATAGGTCCGTATGTCGCTGATTTGGATTCGGTCGTTGACATGGCGAGAATTGCCGAAGCAAAGCTGAGGATTGGCGTTGACCCGCTGGGCGGTTCGGGGATTAACTACTGGGAACCGATCGCCGAGAAATACTCGCTGGACATTGAGGTGGTGAATCCTCGAGTCGATCCGACGTTCTCGTTCATGTCGGTCGACAAGGACGGAAAAATCCGAATGGATTGTTCGTCTCCGTACGCAATGGCCGGTCTGATTCGGCTCAAAGACCAATTCGACATCGCGGTCGGGAATGATCCTGACTACGACCGGCATGGAATCGTAACGCCGGACGGTTTGATGAACCCGAACCATTATTTGGCGGTGGCAGTTTGGTATCTTTTCCAAAATCGACCAGAGTGGAAAAGCGATGTGGCGATCGGAAAAACTCTCGTTTCCAGCAGCATGATCGATCGCGTCGCCAAAAGCCTCGGTCGAGAGCTTTGCGAAGTACCGGTCGGCTTTAAATGGTTTGTTGATGGCCTAGCTACCGGCTCGCTCGGGTTTGGTGGTGAAGAAAGCGCTGGCGCATCGTTTCTTCGTAAAGACGGCACGGTTTGGACGACCGACAAGGACGGCTTCATTCTTGCTCTGTTGGCAGCTGAGATCGCATCCGTCACTGGGAAGACTCCATCGGAACACTACAAAACTTTGGAACAGCAGTTCGGACAATCCAGCTACAGTCGAATCGATGCTCCGGCGACTCCAGAAGCCAAAGCAGCCTTATCGTCCTTATCTGCCGATTCGATTCGTTCGACGGAACTTGCTGGTGAACCGATCATCGCAAAGCTCACCGAAGCCCCCGGCAATCACGCCTCGATTGGCGGCCTGAAGGTCGTCACGGAAAATGGCTGGTTCGCGGCACGGCCGTCCGGCACGGAAAACATCTACAAAATCTACGCCGAAAGCTTCCGCGGCGCAGATCATCTTGCCGACATTCAAAACGAAGCTCAAGGCATTGTTAGTGACGCGATTTCGACGTCCTCTGCATCAGAAAGTCGCCAAGACAAATCACACGCAAACAACCACGCACCGGCGGCGCAGCGAAATGATGTAAAGGCCGAATAAGGAATCCGTCCCGGAATATCCCCTTTTACCATCGCCGCTACGTGGTCCAAGCATGTGATTTCTGTTTGCGAAAACCAGTGAGACGGATTTCGCCATCGGGCTTGATGTCTAACAGCGAGTAGCCATTGTTTTCGGCTCCAGTTCCCTCGACCATGGCGACGAGTGTGCAGTAGTGAATTCGATTGATTTCATTGAGATCGTTTTCGTGACTGTGTCCTTGAAACACGGCTACGACTCTTGCAGAAGATTCAAGGATCTTGCGCACAGCAGCATTATTATTGACTCCATAGTTGTTGCTTACGTCCAGCCGCTGATGGGCAAAAACGATAACAGGATGCTTCGTTGCTTTTAGATCTGCATCTAACCATTCAAGTTCTGCCGCGGGTACGTTGGCGTCGGTCCATTGAAAGTTCTTGCGGCCATATGGAGTCCCGTCGCTGCGAAAGCACGAATCGAGCACGACGAAATGCACATTTCCGCGATCGAACGAGTAATAGGATTTCTTCTGGCCTACACCTTCTAGAAACTCTTCCTTCTTAAGCGTGTGAACGCAATGGTTTCCCAGTACATAGTGGCGATCTTTGCAGATGTTCGAGAGCTTTTCGTTGATCGTTTTCAGGTACGTTTGCTCGGCTTCAACCGAGTCGGCGGCATCGATCAAGTCGCCCAACTCGACCAAAGTCGCCGGCTGGTCACGTTTGAATTGAACTGCAGCTTCGCCGAGCTTTTGCAAAGTCTCACGATAGTGTCGGCTTCCAGCAGGCGGCTTGTCGGCGTAGTGCAGATCCGTAATCAGCCCCACACGAACTCCCGAAACTTGTTCGCCTGCAAACAACCGCACAGACCGCGACGAAGCCATCAGCACAAGTGTCCCATTTTTCAAAAATGCTCGTCGCCCCGGCACTCGATAGCCTGCATTCTTCATGTTTTCATCTTTCGCACCGGTCAGTGAACCGTCTTCAGATCGTAGCAAGTTCTGTAGTGCCAAAATCGCCCAAGTTGGCGCCTAGACCACACCCGTCCCCAGTGTCCGCTTTTAATTGTAGTTGAGTAGTTGAAACGTCGGTACGCGTCATTTCGAAACATATCCAGAAAAGATGATGCACGACGAGAGAAACTAGAGTCGACCTGCTAAGCAGAACAAAATTGAGTAAATGGCACGCAAACGCGCGAAGTTGCCGAGTCGAACTACTTAGCAAGGAATTCCGGTTTTCGCATGTGCTAGATCTGATTTCGTGCGTAATCGTCCCTCGTTGGTTTCGACAAAAATGGAATCGACAGCTGAAACTGCGCCAGATCCGGGCGAACCGTGACTGAACAGTTGTGCGATCAAAAGCCAGCTAACAGCGGTCAAGCATAAGCGGCGAATTACGACAATTGAATCGAAGCAGAAACCAGGCGGTGAACGGGAGTCGCGGACTACGCGGGATGTGAAATCATATCGTGACGGCGGCCAATGACGCG
The DNA here is from genome assembly GCA_020426925.1 of Planctomycetales bacterium. Taxonomy (GTDB): domain Bacteria; phylum Planctomycetota; class Planctomycetia; order Pirellulales; family Pirellulaceae; genus JAGQPC01. The sequence continues at coordinate 12,478 of JAGQPC010000405.1, forward strand.
TCGATCTCAGTGCTACATTCGTCCCGGATCTGCCACTCGCCATTCGTGCCTTCTGCAATTCAGGATTCGATACCGGAGTCAGTGAGCCCGCCTGGCGCGTCGCGAAAACCAAGCAGCACAAACGTTGCAGCCAATGCCACGGCCATCCCGACAAACGGGCTAAACAAAGCGATCGCAGTTCCACCAAGCAAAACGACGCCACGCTCGGTTGCGTTGCTTGGAATCGCCATCGAAACGTAGGCACAAGCAAAGCCCGTCATAACCAGGGTCAGCGCCAAAGCGATTGGCATCAACGGCTTCAAACCGGTAACCAGAGGCAAAGCGAAAAACAGAAATGGAACGCCGAAAAGATAATAAGACGAGATGCCGGAATACAGCGAATCCATCGACTTACGCCCTTCGACCCAACGATTGACAATGATCACGTGGACGCCGGTCCAAAGGCTGCCTTGTGTCGGATAAAACGGCGCGACGCATGCCATCAAGATGTTGCGGATTCCGGTGCTCAGGTGGGTTCGCGTCGAATCAAATTCGATTCGTTCGTCAGTTCGGCGAGGAATCGCTCCTCGCAAAACTTCGATTCCGGTGACGATGTCTCCGAACAGGATGATGTAACCGACAAATGCCAACACGATTACGTCGGTGTCGAGCATCTGCGTGATTGGAAAACCAATATAGAACGGTGAGACCTTTTCAAATAGAGATGCAACTGGTGGATTTAGAATTCCCCACTCGATAATGCTCGCGCCCGATGAATCGACATAACTAAGTTCGCCGATCGCCACTCCGACGATGCCCGCGATTGCAAATCCGGGCAACAATCCTAGTGAAGCGATGTTTGCAAGCCACCGCCATTTGGTTTTGTAGGTTTGTATCGGCAGCGAAAACGTCAGCACCAGGCACAAACCCATCGCGAGCGTCATTGACCAGGGCATGGCATTGAGGTTCTTTTCCGCATCGTCCAAGAAAACTCGTTTGAACGCCGAGATTGCTGCACCCATGATAATCGCGCTCTTAAGCGCCATTGGTAGCCAATCGACTAGCTTCTTTCCCAGTCCAGTCGCACCCAGGACGAGTAGAATAATGCCGAGGTCCAACGACATAGCGATCATCGCATGAAACTTTTCGAGCGGCGTCAGAAACGCTCCTGGAGCAAGAACGAACCCAAGCACAAGTGGCAGTGCGGGCGTGATCCACCCGGGAGCAAACGGCTCACCAAAAATGATCGGCCCTGAGCTGATAAGTGTGGCCGAGAAAAACGACATCAGAACTGCTTCTTCGAACGTCAATCCGAATGCACTCGTTAGCACAGGGACAAGTGCTAATCCTGTGGCGGCCGCGACCACAAGGCCCTGAAGAAACTCGGACAACTCGAATCCCGTATGTACCAGCGGAATTCGCAGAGTGAACGGCCCCCATGGGATACCTGGTTGGATATCTCCGTCCTTGCGTCGGATTGGCATGAGTGCTGGCTCTTGCTGGCAGGTTAGCCGCAGTCGACTGTTTGGATCCGTGTGTTGAAAGCCCGCTTACAAGCACACGAAGTTGCCAAGCCCAAGCTTAGGCGTCCGCGACGTTGACGTAGACCTTAAGAGCATCCTTGTCTTCTACCAACAGCCGCATCATTTCTTGGTAGTTTTCCAAGCCATCGACCGGATTGGTCAAGATCTTTTCCGTCACGCCTGGGTACATCGAATCACCGAGAGCAAGATCCTTAATCCCCATTTCGAAGTGCTCGCGATTGGCGTTCACCGAGCCCAGCAGGAGCTTGTTGCCAAGTACAAATTCGATGTTGAGTTTGTCACATTCAACGTGTGTTTCTCGGTCGCCGCCAGTAACGCTGTGCCAAACAAGCACTCCATTGAGGCCCAACGCGTTCATCGACCGAAACGCGATCTCGCTGTTTCCGGTAGCCTCCATAATGATGTCTGCCTTGCCGACTTTGGCAACGAGTTCCTCAAGCGGCGTTTCTTCGGTGCTGACGTAATGAGCGCCATAGCCTTCGACGATCTCCGAATTCAATCGAGGCCCTGGACGTCGAGCTAGTGTGTAGACTTCCAAGCCTTTTAGTCGCAGGATCAAAGTCGCCAGCAACCCGATCTGGCCAGCACCCATGACAAACGCGGTTTTGGGCCGCCAAACGCGTAGGCGTCGCTGGACTTCGAATGCTTGATGGATGGCTTTGGCTGCACAGCTCATCGGTTCCATCAAAACATGTAGGTGGCTTAGGCCCTGTGGAACTCGCACGATATACTCGGGTTCGTCCACGAAGTATTCCGTTAAGTATCCGTGGCGCAGGTTGATTCCGCGTTCGTAATACGTTTCCTCGCTGGTCATGTCGTAGGTGCCGATTTGGTCGTAAATCGAGCCACCCGGTCGCCGAACTGTCGCGGTCACGAAGTCCCCAGGTTTGAGTTCTGTGACGTTTGGTCCGACGGATTCCACGATACCGAACGATTCGTGACCGATGATTAAATAGTCAAACCCTTCCGGAGCATTTCCGTACTGAGCGTCGTTGATTTCTCGATCGGTTGCGTCAACGCCGATTTTTAAGACCTTCACCAACACTCCACGCCCGTTGGGAACATCCTCAACTTTTGGCATTGGGGTATCGGTAAGGTGAACGCTACTTGGCTTTCCCGGAAATACGGCAACGGCTTTCATGTTTTCTTCGCACCTGTTGAGAAAACGGATTTGTCTCGATTCATCGGTTGGCCTGCCGGACGATTATTCGCCCTATGGAACGGCAGGTCCTGCTTTGGACCAACATCGTAACCAGCGAAACGCGACGTGACGAGTGGCCGTGAATGCGTTTACCATCTCGCGTGAATTCAGCGCTTCGAGAATTCTGCGACGGCAAATTACGCGTCCCTAAAACAGCTCCGTTGATGTATAATTCAAGTAGTACGGCGAATTCGCGCCGCACTATCTTCAATGCCCATGTGCCGCGTAAGGGTCCAATCGCGGTGTTCAATGTCTGCTAATTCGAAACTGCGGCGGCAAATCGCTTGGGAAGCCGCTCGCCTGATGTACAGCCGCCAGGAATCGGAGTACTTCCGAGCAAAAAT
>JAGQPC010000406.1 GCA_020426925.1 Planctomycetales bacterium
CCCGCGCGACCGCTGCCAGGTACCACAGGGTCGTAGTTTGTATTTCCGCCGCCACTGATTCCGAGATAGTAGATGCCGCTATCGGCGACGGTCACGTCCAGATACGAATCGCCTGAAAACGCTTCGCCTGGTGCAGCGCCATTCGCATTAAACGCAATCTGAACACCGTCTGCGTCAAACAGCCTTAGATGTGAACTGTTTAGGCTCGTGAGTTGGCTTGCATCGGTATCGACGTCGACGGTAATTCGTTGTCCGGTTGCCAAGTTCAATTCGATGAAGTCAACGTCTCGTCCAGCATTCGCACCGAACAGCGTTGGGTTATCGCCGATGCTTCCTGTGGCGACAACGGTGCCCGTTGTGAGGCCGTGACGTTCGGCATCAGAGAACTTGTCGTTGTCTTCGCGAGTCAAATCGATCTGGACGAGCCCCTTATCGAATCCTCGCAAGATTCCAGATCGAATCGCGTCAGCCAGTTCGGCCGAAGACATTCCGGTGTTGTATGAAATTGCAACGTTGCCCGCTGCGACTCCATCACCAAGATCGAACTCGTAATTTACCGGCGAGTTAACGCCGTCGTTAACTTCGAACGTCTCGCCATCAGAGACCGTCGAACCGGTCGGCGCCAGCAGCATGTATCCGAAGTCGAATTCGAACCGACCGTCATTTAGAACGAGTGCGTCGCCGTCAGCAATTTGGTCAGCATCGATTGCTCGCAGTTCAATTCCACCGGTCATGATATCGCCGATATCAAACGAACCTGCGGTGCTGAAATCGAAACGTAGGCGAATATTGCTTTGGCCAGCAAGCGGAGACAAGTCGACTTGCAGCTGTCGCCATCCGACGTTGTCGAGCAACTCTTGAACGTCAACCAGTCCGCCGTAGTCGAACTCGTCATCGTTGTCGCCGCCACCAGTGAAGCTGTTGTTCGTTCCCAGCAGTTGCCATTCACCGTCGTCCGCCGAAACGAAGACTCTGAATGAGTCGGTCATGAACGGCGGAGGTGACGTGTCTCCAGTACCCTGATCTGTATCCAAGAAGTAATTGAAGAACAACGTCGGGCTGTCGATTGACGTGTAGTCCGACAAGTCAAACGAATTCGACTCGATAGAACCATGTGCTCCACCCGGGAACGCGTAATTGTCTCGAATGCCTGGATCGTTTTCGTTGGCCCAATTTCCAGGTGTGTTTTGCGGGTTGCCAAATCCAAAGTACAGGCTGTTGTTTCCGGCTGTTGGCTCTGCCAGACGGCTGAAATCAGGTGGACGGTTGTAGCCATGTCCGGCGTCGTCTCGGCGCTGGTTCGTCACATGCCATAAGTTCATGTCCAGCGTCGAGAACGCGAATCCGGTCGCATTCGTGATGCCAGTTGGAACGCTGACTTGACTGTCGAGGAAGACAGGCTGAAGCGTTCCTTGGAGATCGAACGCATACATATTGCCATGAACGTCCATCGCGAACAGGAAGTTTGCGTAATCGCCGTCATACAGGTTGTCTGGTCCTGCGGACAGCGCGGCAAATTCGATTGGCCCGCCCGTCGGATTTCCGGCGGCGTCGCGACCAGCCGTCAATAGTTCGGTAGACGTTTCGATGTAATCGGCGACGGCGTTATTTCCTAGAACGCCTAGAATTCGATAGAGACCACCGCCTCCGCCATCGGGACCGGTATTCGTCACACCGTATAATGTGCCGTTGACGATTGCTAAACCGGTGATGTCGCCACCAGGAGCGGTGCCGCCAATTCGAAGTGGAGCATCGGCCGCCACGATGCTTGCCGGAGCGTTAACGACGATCGCTCCACCGACCGACGAAGCATTCAAAGTCGTCGACGCAGTGATCTGGCTCGCAGCGCGAAGTGCCGTTTCATTGACGCTTTCGCCAGCAAGGAAATCGATTCCGATGAATCCAGGAGTAACGGTACCGTTAGCGGTCGTTACGACTTGGAAAACACCGCGGTTCACGATCTGTCGGAAATCGCCAGTGGTGTAACCGCTGAAGTTCAATCGAGTGCCATCGGCGCTGGCACCGGGAACATCCGTCGAAACGGCTGTGCCGAATTCGAACGCATCCATCGTCTCTTCTACTGAGATTAACGAACTGGCACCACCGGGTGTCCCATTGATAACAATGCCCGACGAAGTCGAAACGGCACCTAAGACGTTTGATTCACCGATCAGTGATATCCTGTTGGTTGCTGCGAGCTGCACAGCTTCGATGTCGAAGTTACCAACCGCGTTGATGCCGTTGACGATCGCGTTGATGATTGCTTGTTGGTTGAATCCAGAGTCGAACGGAATTCGAACGTTGCCAGCGCCAATCGGGGCGCCGGAGCCATCATCAAATTCAAACGTACGTGTAACTGGCGGTATTTGATTGTCGGTGATCGTGAGTGTTTCACCGTCCGTGATTCCGTTTCCATTTTCGGCCGTGACCACAACTACTGAGCCCGTGTCAAACTCGAATTGGTTTCCATCCAATAGGAAGGTGTCGCCGTCTCGAACATAAATGTCGGCACCAGGAAGATGGTCGAATGTGACTTCCGGACCAGTGTTGAACTCAAAGTCGAAGATATTTCCCAGTCCATCGTCTATCGAGAATTGAAGCCCATCTGGAATGAACGTGACCGTGTTGCCAGCAGCATTGATTTGTGTAGGCTCGACCAGCGATAGCGACGTGTTGCCAAATCCAATTGGATCGACAAACAGGTCCAGCTGACCACGCTCGCGAATTTGCGTTCCGCCACCTTCCAAGAGTTCAACGTCAGCTCGATCGATTGTTCCCTGAGCGTTTAACGCTTGCCCGGTGTCGACGTTGAATTCGTACAGAAGGTTTCGCGTTGGCCCTGCGACACCATTCGGGTTCAATAACCCCCGATGTCCTACAGCAAAACCGACAAGTCCGTCTCGGATTCCACCGCCAAGAGTAATGGCATCAAACAGCACTCCGTCATCGACCTGAGCTGGGCCGCCTGGGTTCGCTGGATCGACGTAGCTGGTTTGAATGCCATCGTCACCAAGGTTCGCGCCGAGTGCCTGAGTTGCCTGGCTAGACGGATCGATTTGCCAATAGTTTCCGATGTTGTCCAGCATCGGATTTTGCTCTGGCACTGAGTAACCATAGATAAACCCATCGTTCGACCGCATGACGATGTCTTCGACATTAACACCGAAGGTACCGACCGTGGTTTCTCGAGCACCGGTGTACGGGTCGACCGTAATCAAGCGGGACACGTCCAGCCCCGCGTCTTGCGTGACAAACATCGTGATGTCGCCCAGCCGGAACGGAGTATTGGCCGGTTTGGATACGTACAGACTGGCGCTGCTGCTCGTTGGTGCTGGGATCGTTTTGACGCCGCGAGCTCCTCGCAAGACAACCTCTGCTGCTGATGTGCTGCCGCCTCCAACTGTTATTCCCGCTGGTCCATTTGCGTTAATGACGGTGGCGAGTGTTGACGCCACAATGCCTGCGACGTTAAACGGATCGGTTGGATCAAACACGACAGGGACATTTGTTCCCTGAACGATTCCATTGGAGTCCCATTCGTAGTTCACCGAGTCACCGTTGTCATCCGTGATGATGAAGATTTCGCCGTCTTCGATGTCGCGAGCGTCAGGCGGGATAATGCTGAAGTCTTGTGTGAACAAGATTGGAACGACCGGCCCGTCGGCAATCAGCGAACCGCCCGAGCTGCCAACGCGGTCTTCTGCAATTCGAACCAACGAGTTGATCGGTTCGGCCCGTAGTAGGTCGTCAGCCGTGAGCACCGTTGGACGATAACGAGACGTCGTTACCGCCATGAAATACGTGCCTTCTCGAAGCTCTACCGTGCCTAAGTATGGATCTGCGGCACCGACGGAACCGGCTGTCAAATCGCTTACTGCGTTTAAACCAGATTGAGCTGGGCGATCATCAGTGATCGCAGAATCGTCACTGCTGTACACCAAATTTCCGTTGACGTCGTAGATCCAGAGGGCCGTGTTTGGTCGACTGAAGCCATCAGTGAAGTCGACGTCGAACGTAACAGCGACATATTCTGGATCCGTTCCTAGTCGCTGTGTCGATGGGAGAACCGCATCGAACTGGTACCAGTCCAAATCGTCTTGGTCGGAGAACGAACCGGTCAACACGATCGCACCGCGGTCCGACTCTATAATGTTGCCGAGCTGTTGAGCCACCGCGCGTGTGTTGTTGTCGTTTGTAGTTTCGCCGGTTTCTCCCAACAGAGGCGAATGAGCAGGCTGTCCTTGGATTTCGATGCCGTTGATCGCGTTGCGAATGTCCGCAAACTTGACAGTCGTGCCTGGGATCTCGTCTTGTTCGCGAAGCCGGATTTGAAGTTCGTAGCTTCCGGTTGTGATTCCTTCTGTGGAATTAACTCCGGTCGCTCGCGACCGAACGCGAACGTGATATGTGTTGAGCGTTCCGCGTGCGCCTGGAAGCGCGACTCGCAGCCCTGCGTCATTAACGTTGGTCGAATAGCGATCTCGTGAATCGAACACAGACCGGTCAAGGCTTCGGCCAATTCCGATCACTGCTTCGTCGCCTGTCATTTCGGAGTACGAATCGTCTGATCGAGCGAGCACGACGCCGTTCGCATCGACTAGTTCGACGATCGAATCGAGTCGCGAATCTGTGCGGTCGATGTCGAGCCACACTTCCGTTCCCGCAGTTCCTCGGAAGCTGTAGACGTCCATGTCGGACGGACCTGAAATATTCCCCGTCACTTGGAATCCAAGACGTCGGTTGTCATCGCCACCACGTTCGAATGGTGCAAGTTCTCCGAGGAATTGAGCAGTATTTGGATGATTGTTGGCAGCTGCGCCCTGCGATTCTCGTTCGCTGGCGACATCCACGTTTCGGTCGTGTGCAAACTCGTCGATGAGAATTCCACGCCAGTCACCCGACAGCGTTGTTTGGCTACGTGGAGCCAACTGCGTATACGAAACCATCGTCGCCTGGGTTGCGCTGGCCACTACATCCCAGGCGAACGCTGTTGCGACATCGCCAGGGCCGTTGACCGTTGTGAACTCGTCGTCATTGATTGCCGGCAGGTTGACCGTGTTGACTGCGCCGTTTGCTCCGTACGCAGTTCCTGGTCCCAGGATGTTGCCGAGCAGGATACCGGCGATGTCCGCAGCCCATCCTCGGAATCGAGCGTTGACGAGTCCGCCCGCTGCGTCTACTGCACCACCGTGACCAAAACCGATTCGCTCCACGTCGTCAAAAACAAACGCGCGGAACTCGTTGGTGTTCGCCGTTCCCTGACGCACCAAAATATCTCCACCAGCACCGGCGACGTTTTGGTCCAGGTAATTGATCAAACGAATGTTGCCGAGCCTATCAGACGACTCCTCGGTCGAAAACGAAACTTTGTTTTCGATTGTCGTCTCACCGTCTTCGATCGACGTTTCAACTCGCCAGTTGACTCGGACTAGATTCGGAGCGTTACCAACGTTGAAGAAACCTTCACTGACAACCGCATCGTCCGCCAACAACGTTGGAGCGAGTGTGATGTTTGTGCCTGCTAAATTGAACGCGTTTCCATTGCCGCCTATATCGACGTAGTTCGTCAACTGCGTGATCAGGTTTTGATTCTGCAGAATCTGGTTCTGAGTTTGAATGGTTGTCGCGTTTGCGACAATATCGCCGCCGTTGGCAGGTGTAACCGACAACGAGCCAGCCGTGTTTGTCAAAACGTCGTTGTCGATTGTTGTACCGTTGTTGACTTCCGGACCTCGCGGTAAGCTGCGGCCCGCATCGTCAAAACGTGTACCGTTGTTGTCTGTGTCCGTAAGGGTGCGGCCGTCAGCGTCGAATCCGGCGCCTACCGAGTCGTCACGCAGCGAAGTCAGAATCACGGGGAAACCAGGCTGACCGATGACTTGCAAGCTGCCACCAGCCCGATCGTCGTTGTCGAGTTCTCGTCCCGTGGCGGTCAATCCTGCGTCGGCGCCACTGAGTTTCACTACGAGGCTCGCGTTGGCGCTGCTTTCCAATCGTAATCCGCTCGACTCGTGATGGTCAGGCACGATGACTTCGTCCAACACGACGTGAACGATGTCTGTGTCGTCCCACACACTTTGAGTCGTCAGAATTTCACCGCGGACAACCATGCCGTTAATGCCATTGTTGTCCAGCAGGTTGTTGCGGATCATCGGCCCTTGGTTGTCGGCGTAGTCCGTGATTTGATCGACGAATCCTGTTGCGCGACCCGGATCGGTAACCCATTCGCGAGATAACGCGTTCGGGTTGACGTTGATCGCCGGACCAGAGCTATTGCGAATGATGTTATCGACGATGATCGGTTGGGCACCGCGAATAAAGATGGTTCCCGCCGCGTTGAAGCCGCGACCCGTGCGCACGATCTCCGCCCGACCTCCGGTTCCGTCTGCATTGTCCACGAATTCTGAATCGGTGATCCGAGCTTTGGCTTGATGGATTTCTATCGTGTTAAAGCCCGTGAAGTTTCCTTCGATGCTGGTAACACCACCGCCAAATGCGAACAGGCCGTGCGAAATGCTCGCCGAACTCATCTGGCCAACGAAAATACCGCCCCAGTCGCCCCGCGCTGGCAAGCTGAAGTTCACCTTGTTATTGTCGTTGTTGGTGTCGAACGTGGAGCCTGCGCCATACCGGTCGTCTCGAGTCGACGTGAAAATGATTTCGGAGCCGTCGCGACCTTCGGCAATCAGTTGGCCACCCATCTGCACGTCGATGTGTGCCGAGTCAAGCTTCACAACGATACGCGGATCGATCGCAAGCCGTGCGTCGGTGCGAGCCCCAACGTCGGCCCGAGCTTCGTCGAGTACCGCTCCGCCCAGAATCGTGCCATCATCGGTGAATGATGTTTGAGCAATTGGCACTTCTGCAATCAGTCGGTACGGGCTGGATGCTCCAGCAGAACTGCGATAGATCCTCAGTCCTGTAACGCCACTGAACCTGTCAGGCCGAGGCAGATTCGAAAGTGTGATCGTGCCTTGATTTCCTCGTCCAATCAAAGGCGTCGAGGCTGTTGGACCTGATGGAGAGCTTTCCGAACCATCTGCCTGAATGAAGGTCACTCGATAGTTGTACGAACCTTCAGGTAGTCCTCCCGCGGGCTGCGGCGTGGAAACCACATTGATAATGCTTGGAGCAGGTGCGAGCGTATGAAGTGGACCGCCTGGCGTTCCTTTGACAACCAAGTTCTCGGAGACAATGTGGACGATGTCTTGATCATCCCAGCGACCGGAAACTGTCAGAGCTTTGGCTTCTTGACCGGCCGCAGTCCCGATGCTGACGAACAGGCCATTCAGCGAGTTGTTGGCCAGCACGTTGTCGTGAATGTCTGGCCCGATCCGTGTGTAGTCAGACGTGAACGGGATGGCTTGGTAGCGAGGTGCGTGGAAGTTCGTTTCTTCGAAGCTGTTCGGATCGGCCGACATCGCTGCGTCAGCACTGTTTGAGATCACGTTGTACGACAGTGACGGTCTCGCTTCGACCATTTGAAGTGGGGTGACGGCTTGCAGCACTGATTCGAGCACAACTTCACCACCACCGTAACGGATGTCGGCATGGTTGACGTAGTTCAAGAAGATGCCGTTTTGTTCGTATTCAAAACGTCCTTCGCTGCGGTCGACGTCATTTTGGAAGAGGATGCCACCCCAGTCGCCTGCCGATGGTCGCGTTGTCAGCGGGTTGTTGTCGACGCCTACCGATTCGTCGTTGATGGACGTAAAGATGACGTTGTTGCCCGGAACGCCCAAAATCTGAAGCGCCGTCTCACTTCTGTTGACACTTGGAGTCGAGCTGCCGACGCCGATTCGTGCCCGGCGCAGTTTGAAAATCGCGCCTTCGTCGACCATCATTGTCACGCCGGATGGAAGTTCGATGGTCGCTCCGTCAGACAGCGGACGATTGAATGCGTCAAAACCGATTTCGTAAGCTTCGTTGTCAGTCAGCGAATTCGGATTCGAACCTTGGTTTCCAAGAACGCGAACAATGATGTTGCGATCTGGTGTCGCAAGATTTCGAGCTTGCGTTAGCGCTGTTTGCAGATTGTTGTACGGCGATGCGAGCCGCCCGTTTCCTCCGCTGGCAGCCGATGCATCGACGAAGATCGTGTTTTCTTCTGATTCCGCTCGGAACCAGAAATTGTAAACGCCGCCAGGAACACCATCCGCGTTTCCGTCGAACGCTGTTCCGGTCTTGTCGACGATGGAGCTTGTTACCTGAGGCCGGAAGTGCATTCGTAGGTCGTAAACGCCTTGGCTACGTCCACCGTTGCCGCTGTCATTGATGTCCGGATCGTAGTCGTCGTTTCCACTGGCACTCACGCCAATGAAGTACGTACCGGGCTCCAAGGTCAATTCGACGAATGAGTCATTGCTGTAGTAGTCGTCGTTTCGAGCGATCAGAATTCGGTTGCCATCTTCGTCTTCGTGGTACACCGATATGACGGTGTCCAGAAGGCTGGCGTCCGTTTGACGTTCCGCAAACGTTTCTGCCGTGAACAGCCCCGTACTTTCTAGCTCGAAACGATAAACATCGATGTCAGTGCTTTCAGGCCGGTACAGATGCTGAGTGTGAACGATGTCGTGGTCGCCGGGGAATACCGGTTCTGGCGTGTACAGCGGAACCGGATAATTGCCCATGATCGTGCCAGGCGGCAAATCGTACGTGTGCCCTAAACCGAGCAAGTGCCCGATCTCGTGCATTGCCGTTTCGAACCAGTTTTCGCCGAAGTCGTCGTCCCAGGTTTCGGCGGAGTCCATAACCGCAGTCGGTAAGCCGGTAGACGAAACGCCAGCGATCCCAATAGCACCTCCCGGTCCAGTTGGCACGAGCGGATCGACAGCTCGCAAATCGCCTGTCGCAATGCTATAGACTTCAATTCCTTGTTCCAGCAAATCGCCCAAGACAACTTCGTCTGCTTCGATGAACTGCACACCGGCGTAGTAACTGAACAGAGACGTGACTTCTCGAACTCGCTGCTTTTGCGGTTCGGTAATCAGGTTCCGCAGCGGCACACCATTGGGGTCGGTTCCGTACACATCCAGGAACATGTAGGCGATCGTAGGAATTCCAACGTCATCGTCCTTGGTTTCGATCGGCTCACCGAACTCGTTGAACCGCTGAAGTAGATGCGTTTCGGTGTGGTAGCTGAGATCGCGGTGGCCAGGGCTTTCCATGTCGCCCGGATAATCGAGCGCGAAGTCTTGCGCTTCGATTGCCGCAGAAATCATCTTGCCGCTTTGAAGCACATCCAAGTTGAAAGCCGTTGCGAAGCTGGCGCCAGGCTCAGATGTCAAGTTCACGTTTTCTGGCGGACTTAACAGACGCTCGTCCGTTCCGATGCGCAGGCGGTAGGTTCCTGCGCCTGTCGTGAGTTCTTCAATATCGGCAGCAAACGTCAGAACGGCCCGGTCGGCATTCGCGTCGTACTGGACCTTGATCGGGCTGTGCGTGCCTCGATCATCCGTGTTGGTTGCCGTGTCATTTGTATGGATCAGCTTGTAGAATCCCGGATCCTGGGCAGATGACTGATTCAAGTCGTCGTTGTTGAAATAAACAACAATCTGATCTCGTGCCTGAGTCCCCGAAACGGGATCGACTGGTTGAGGCACAACCGCGACAATCTTGGCACCCAGGTCCAACCGAAATCGCATGGACCTACCGAACGCCGTCACCTGATAGAAATCGTCAGGCAGAGTTTCCGCGAAACGAACAATTGCCTCGTTCGGTGAGTCACCGATTCCTTCGTAGCCAGCGACAATGGTGATTTCATTGCCGTTGGTGAAGACGCCGTCATTGCCACTGCGCACGATCGAAATGTTGTCGGCAATCTGGCTGGAGCTGAGTCCTTCACCTTCTGCAAAGTGGAAGGTCAGATCAGTTGGCGCGATATTAAGGACGGTACCGTCTTCTAACAGCGACCCGTCGTTCGGGGTTATCGCGATCAGCTGCGGGGAATCTGCGGCGAGCAGCATGCGCGCCTCGAGACTCTCTACCTGACCATTTGAACGTACTGAGTGTCTACGCTTAGACCCTACTGTCATTTCGACTTACCTCTGACTCGGTTCCGGAACACGCGCGAAAAGAAGCAGCCACCACGATGCGCGGAATGTGGTTGTGCGCGCAAACATTGTGGGGGAACGTGTTTATAGCGATTCCGTTGATTTTAATCTGGCAATCTTCGATTGCAATAAACCCTAAACACTTCATTTGACCTATTTTGACCGTTTTGTTCGGTGTGCACGGGATCGATCGGTTGCGCTGGGGGGACGAGCCGGGCGCTAGGGCAGGCGCAATTACCCGCAAAACCGTTAGCAATCGCCGTGCCGAAGTCGACGTTAGGCAAACCGTTCGTCGTAACTCTTTAAATAGAATGAGTTTATCGCAGAGTGGCTACTGGAAATCTAATTGCATGATTTTGCAGCACGTGAGGGTTTTATTGAACCATGGGATTCTAGGTGGAGTGTGGGCTATGCAAAGCAAGGGGTGTGCATGACGGTTGACCGGAAAGCACTTTTTATTCCGGATCGTCCGCACCGATAAGAAGTTCCAAGCATAACGGTAGTGCTGTATGGACCTATTGTGTCGGTCGCACCGCCATTATTCCGACGACCCAGTAAAGCTTCGTGGACCTTGTTGGTCCCAGCGACGACGTGGAGAACAAGAAATGAAGACCTTGAATTTGACGGTAGTGGCGCTTGTGATTGCCGTCGCTTCCAGCGCAAACGCTCAATACTATCCAGGAGCGATGTCAGTGAGTCAGCAGCCATACCCGCAAATGGCTCAAGCTCAGTACCTCATGAATCCATATTCCGGCATCGCCGGCCAGGTTCAGCCAGCAAGCTACTGCGATGCAGGTTGCGACGTCGGCTGCGGTCCTGGCGGCTGCGGATTGTTGGGAGGCTCCGGCGGCTACGACAGTCAAATGTTTGGAGCGCAGCACGGCCCCAATGGTACGGGCAGCTGCTGTTTGCCTCGTTGGTTTGATGTCCAAGCCGAATGGCTTTTTTGGGACCGTGACTTCGGCGACGACACGCTGGCGGTTTCGTCCGACAACCGACTCGGGCCGACGGTGTTGAGCACCGATGACCTGGAAATCAAAGAAGAATCGGGGTTTCGCGTTACCGGAGCCTATCTGGTTGCACCAGCCACCGCCATTGAAGCGTCCTACTTTGGTGGATTTAACTGGTCGTCTGTAGCGTTCGCTTTTTCGCCAGCCCCGAACAATCAACTGTTCTCGGTTTTTAGCGGTTTTGGAACAAATCCGTTCAATGGTTTTGCTGATACCGCTCCTGGTGCAGCCCACAGCCTCGCGTTTTCGTCCGCGTTGGACAACGGCGAGCTGAACGTGCGAAAACGGTTCGTGTCGGCGAACTGCATTGTCCACAGTTCGGCCATGGTAGGCGTCCGCTACCTGCGAGTTGCCGAAGAGCTTGTATTTAACACAGCGGCTCCGAACGGATTCTTGAACTACGAAGTACAAACGGACAACGACTTAGTCGGTGCACAAATCGGTGGTGACATGATGATCTGCATTTCACCTCGATTCAAAATCGGTGGTGACATCGACGCCGGAATTTACGGCACCAACAGCAGCCAACGCACGAACGCTGTTTTCGGAGGCGGAGCACTAGCGGAGCTAGAGCGAGCAAACGACGTCGCGTTCGTCAGTGAAGCAGGATTGAACGGCGTGTTTCAGGTAACACCTCGATTGAATCTGCGTGCCGGGTATCAAGTTCTTTACGTGACTGGCGTTGCAACGGCTATCGAGAACTTTAACACAGAATCGCCGTTCGCCGCTCGAAACGCATTCATCAACAACAATGGTGACTTGTTCTACCACGGTGCCAGCTTAGGCTTCGAATTCACCTGGTAGCAGAGAGCTTTTCTGATCGATTGATGAACGTCGATCGTTCAGGTCGTCGGAAGCGAAGGCGAGCAGTCACGGGCTGTTCGCCTTTTTTGCGTTATATCCGCACAGTCACTGCATCAGATTGGAACCCGAGGGCTAATCGTTTATTCCCTACGGCTTGCCGTCTATTCGTAGTGGAAGTTGCTAAACTTCCTTTGCTGCAAGGATCTTTAGCAAGATCCACT
>JAGQPC010000407.1 GCA_020426925.1 Planctomycetales bacterium
GGTTGCGATCCCATTGTCCCTTGGAACATCTGGATCCATCGGGTCCGGTTCGACTTTTGTTGAGTACTCACGAGTTTCCACAACATACCGTCGAGGCACTGTCGTGCCGTCACCATATTCGGTGTAGAAAACGTAATGGTCTGGTGACATTGAGTCAGCAAGGTTTGTAACTATCCTTGAAACGCTTACCAAGTTTCCGTTGGTGTCGTCTTCGTATTCCGTCTTGTAGATTAAACCAGAGGACGAATTGAGAGTTGCGGAATCATTTGTTGATGTAGAAGGGTCCAGGAAACTAATCAATTCGCTGTTTGTATTGACAAGCGTATGCGCTGATGGCATGCGTTCTTCTGTGATGCGCCGTTCACTATCAAGAATCACCGACTTGCACCACGCCGTTAGCGTCGATTGGGTGGGGTCAACAATGATGGCAGTACGCAATGCGACGCCCTGAGAATTAAGTCCGTAAATCGTCCGCTTTACTTCATTGGAACTACTTGCGGAACTTTCAGTATCTTCTACGACGATCTGAATAACGTCTGATGGGGTTGGAGATGAATGGCTAACAGTCATGTAGAAGTACGATTTTTTGACCCCACCTGCCGCAGAGCTGCCACAGCTTCCGCACGCTCCATTGATCGTCTCCGTCTTCACGAAGCCATGCCCGTTGGACGAATCATATTCGGTAAGTTCTGAACCGCCATATTTCGAATTGAGGTCTTCATTAGCTGTCCAAGGAGTCGTCACTGAAGACGTCGCTTGAGAAGACGTGTAATAAGTAAAAGTCCGGCTTGCATAGTCAGCCAGCGTTTTGTCGACCATATCGATTGTCTTGACGACGTAGGTATCTGCCTTTTCTAGAATTTCTTGCACGGTGTCGACAGCAGTATTCCCCGAGTTGAGGATTCGCTCTACTGCATCAGGCTCAAACACCATTTTTAGCTGGTGCTGCTTTCCATCTGTGTCGCCGGAAGTGTAATATCGATAAAGCGTGTAGCGCTCGTCGAAACTCGAACTGTTCGATTCCTTGATGGACACTTTTGCCACCAACAGATCGCCAGTGCTTCCAGTATCGGCGTGCGGAGCCGTCGTGCCCACATAGTCGTACTCGACTTTTTGAATGGTTGTACTAGAGCCGTCTTCAACTGTGATGTAGTCGAGCCGACCACTTTCAGTCCCTGTCGTAAAATAGTTGTATGATGCAGACCATCCCTGGGACGTGGTCACAGAAGACACTCCATTACTTCCATAGGCATATGTGATCCCATCTTGCTTGGTTGGTGTCACATTTTCATACGCCCTAGTCGTACGCTCTTTCAGACGTCCACGATTGTTTGCGTCAACGGTCCAGTGAACGCCGTAAAAAATGAAGACTTCACCAGTGTCAACGTGCTCGATCGTGTAAGTTTCACTGGAAGTATTAGCGTTCTGCTTAGTGAGCGTTGCTGCATAGTCGGTCGGCGGGTCCCACGTGGAGCCATTCTTGTCGAACACACGCTTAGATGACGCGCTGACATACAGCTCGAGATTACCTGTGCTCTTGTCTTCCCATATGTGCGGCCCAATGACTCCAGAAAACCAACGAATCCCGTTTTCTCCAGGTAGCTCAGAAGATCCATCCACCAGTCGGCTGTCATAGGATCTTTGATGCGACCATTCTGACCGCAACCCGGGAATCTGAACGTCTACGGCCCTCTCAAGCACGCTCCCTCGTAGTAAGTGAATTGGATTGCGAGTGACTTGGGGCAATAAGCTACCTCGCCGGCGCTGAGTTGGGCTTCCTGGGCCGCGATTGGATCCCGCCCACGAGCTTGTTCTCGCTGACATAAAGCTGCCCATAAAATCTTTAACGATGGTGATCAGCTGGGATATCAGTCCCTCTTCCTCGCAGCAATCTGAATCGCAGGCTTCCGGGCAGTCGGTCTGATTTCCACCTTGGTCGCCATTTGCAGTCGGATCTGCGACCAACCCTTGGCTGCTTGCAGCAATCACCAGCGGAACGAGCAATAAGATTACCAGTCTTGGAAGCTTGATCGTTTGCATGAAAAACGTCCTTCAGAACAACATTTATTGCGATTTACGTTAAGTGAGACATCGCCTAGGCTTTGCTCATCGACCGTCTGGAACTCGAGCCTTTGCTTGACTCAGCAATGCAGAATAGCGCTGAACTGCATCGCTCTTCCCGCCTTGCTGGGCTCTTGCCAGCCTCGCCTCAAGCTCAGAGATATGCTGCAACAGCGGCGTAACGCTTACCTCATTGCGAATATCAACATACGTTGTCGCCAGCGCATCCATCCGTTGCTTCCAGTTCGCAATTGACGCTTTACTTTCCGTCTGCGAAAACTCATCTTCATACTGTGTGAGCAGTTCCTTGGCTTGCTCAGACCGGTCAACGGACCCGAGACGAGCAACCATTTCCTGTAGAGCCCAAAATCGTGCATCAGGACTCTCCGATACGAGCATTGCTTCTTGGAGATACTCAAACCCGCGCGTAACCTGCGGCTCACTCGCCACCAGTGCTTCCTCCGCAAACGCACGGGCAAGCAGCCATGTCATTCGCTGATCACCTGTCAGCTCTTCGCGATTCGCTTCCGCTTCGAGGAGCTTTCGAAATCGCGTTGCTTGCCCTTCTTCCTTGGCAGTGAAGGTCGTGACGTAAGCGAGTGTTAAATTGCATTCCCCATTAGGTTTGCGGAGATCATCTTTCCAAATCTCCTCAACGTGGGGCCAGTTTGAACCTCGGAGAAAGAATCCAGCGAGCCAATAAAAGTCACTGTTCGCAGTTCTGTAAAAACCATCACCCCAACCAGGGTACTGCCCCATTTCCGTTCGCGGTTGTGGCCGCAACAACGACCAACTCTTGAGTAATTCAATGTGCCCCCCTCCCGGCAACATGTGAACTGTTTCCGTGAACTTCCCCATCGCATAGGGTGTCATTTCTCGCAGAAACTCGGGGCGCTCAAGGAGCATATCGATGATTTCCTTGCGTTTTGAAAGTGGCATGCGATGCGATGACTGCCACAGCGCGTCATTCAAGAGATTTGCTTTATTGTTCAAATGGGCCGTGAAAGCCTGTCCATTCTTAAGCTGATTCCAAATTCGGTCCTGGATAGCAGTCACTTCGCTCTCGTACACCGGCACAACAGGAGACCAAGGCCAGCAGAATTCAACTCCAGGATCAAGACGACTGGCCTTCTTATTGCTTGGTTCGTGCGTCGAACCAGTAAAATAATCGGCCTTTAATCCGCTTGCTGCGTTCGCAAATCCTGCAGGCGGCTTGAATGCAGACGCTGGAATCAGCTCCGTCGCGCCACCATTACGTGCCCAAGCCAAAACCGCGAGCGGCGCCCCTTGACTGTATCCAATTTCGAAACTGGAATCGTGAACTAGCTCAACCTGGATAGGCACTAGGTTACCTGAGCTCAATGAGATCTCGTCGGTCTCGTACTGGCCGTTAGATGAATCCAGTACAAGCGTACCATCAACCCAAACCTTCATCTTTGACGTATGTTCATTCTGCTGCAGCTGAATGAACTTGTACTGACCAGATTCCGTGGGCCCAAGCGTCCCCGTCCATCGCACGGAGAAATTGGGAAAGTCGACCTCATCCAGGTCAAGCTTGTCCACCAAGACTCGCTGATCTTCCATCGGCAGATTCTGCCAAGCGTTAGCCTTCATCCAATCGGCGAACACCCGGGCACTATCTGCCTTGCTGCGTCCTTCCGCTGCTTCATCGGCAGCAACAAGTGACGCGAAGGTTGGCGGCCCAGCAGGAGGATTAACTTGTGCGGGGTCTTGTGCATACAGTCGGTAAACCGAATACCCACACACTGCAAGTGCGCATACTGCGAGCGCAATTCTTCTATGAGACATTGAAAAGCCCTCAAATATCTTCGTGCGCGGACCACCAGAGTCCGCATGAGCTGCTATTTACGGATTGCCAGAATCGGCAATAGATAAGTTCCGACTGCTGTTACTTCCATTAATGCATTGTGATCCGTCGCTAAGGTGTCACCCAACTTGAGGAGCGTGTCACCTCACAACGGCCAAGTGTATGCGCCTTTTGAGTTCCGTCAACACTTTCCAGAAAAAGTTTTTTTCGCAGCTGCAGTGTGTGACAATAATGTGTCACAATGGGTCTTTGGCATGTGATACGTTCTAACCTGTCACTGGTTCTTAGAAAACGAAAACCATGTGGCACAAAGAGTGACAAGTACTCTATGATGTTCTTCCATTTCTCGTTGCACATGATGCAATAAGGCGTGTTTTCGTGCTGCAAAACAATATTATCAACCAAGCACACATCGAAGCATCTGCGTTATTCGTTGAACGAATTCCGATTGCGTTTGCTCGTCGGTTTTTGGTCATGGGGTATCGGGATACCTCTGTAGAAAACAACGGCGAAATTCTGTTGCAAGTTGGCGATGAATCTGCTTGGCATGTAGTGGATACAGTAAGAAGAGCGCTTGGATGTCACGTCCGTCCCATCCTGTGTGAGCCTGAGGAAGTTCTTACCCAAATCAACCAGGGCTACCAAATCCACAATCGCTCGGCAGATTCTGCGGTTGCAAAACTTAAGGACGAAGAAGTAGATCCACGCAAATTGTCTTTTCTGGATCACCGCGATGATTTGCTAGACGATTCTCACCAAACACCTGTTATCAAACTCGTAAACTCGTTTCTGTTTGATGCGATTGAAGCTCGTGCTTCGGATATTCACATTCAGCCGCGAGAAAACGAGCTTGTTGTGAGGCAACGAATTGATGGCGTGCTTTTCCAAACGCTTACAATCCCCAAAGAGCACCAAGAAGAAGTCATCAGCCGCCTTAAGGTCCTAGGCAAAATGAACATTGCTGAGAAACGCTTGCCTCAAGACGGACGAGCTGGCGTTCAAGTTGGCGATCGCGTTATCGATCTTAGACTTGCAGCCTTACCGACGAGTTTTGGTGAACGGATTGTGGTTCGATTTCTCGATAAGAGTGCTCGCCTGTATACACTTGAAGAGCTCGGTATGGGCGAAAATGGCCTGAAACGGTTTCGGAGGCTCATTCAACTTGAGCACGGACTCTTGCTGGTCACTGGCCCCACTGGAAGTGGGAAAAGCACGACGCTCTATGCGGCACTGCAAGAAATCAACGTAGCTGATCTGAATGTGCTGACGCTCGAAGACCCGATCGAATACCAACTGGAAGGCATTAGCCAAACGCAAATCAACACTAAGAAAGGACTTACGTTTGCAAGCGGCCTGCGCAATGTGCTTCGCCAAGACCCGGATATCATCATGGTGGGTGAAATTAGGGATCGCGAAACAGCAGAGATGGCAATTCAATCGGCGCTAACCGGGCACTTGGTCTTTTCAACGCTTCACACCAACGATGCTGCCAGCGCCGTGACTCGTCTGATCGATTTGGGAATCGAACCTTTTTTGGTAGCAAGTTCGGTGATTGCTGTAATGGCACAGCGCCTGGTTCGCAGGATTTGCCCCGAATGCAAACAGCCTCAAGAAGTAACGCTTGTCGACAAACAGTCACTGGGGCTTGCGGATGATTGCGAGCTAGATGCCTGGCGCGGTACAGGCTGCAAAAATTGTCGCGATACTGGCCATCACGGACGTGTTGGCATTTATGAAATCATGGAAGTTGGCGACGAGCTTGGTGAGCTCATTCAAGAGCGCGCCAACGCCTCTGAGATTCGGCAACGGGCAATGCAAGCTGGAATGCAGCGACTGCTCGATGATGGTATCTATAAAATCCAAACAGGCCAGACAACAATCGATGAAGTTTTGCGAGTAACGATGCGTGCTGTGGAGACTCAGTCAGAATGACCGTTTTTGTCTACAAAGCCGTCGATGCTCGTGACAACGCAGTCAAGGGTTCTGTCGTCGCTGACTCGGCACGTCAGGCTCGCGACATTCTGTTTGAGCGAGGCTTGCAAGTTCGTGATGTTGCAGAAGAAAAGAAGGCCAAGCGATCGTTTCTAAGAACGAGAAAAGGTACGGCAAACGCTGTTGCCAACACACTGCGTGAGCTGGCTACTTTACTATCGGTTGGAGTTGGTGTTGTGGAGGCACTGGACATTGTCGCTGGCGATGAAGGCCAGAATAACGCCATGCGGACATCTTTGCTGTCGCTTAAAGATCGAGTATCGAGTGGTGGAAGTCTGGCAGCAGCTATGAGCGACCAAAGTGACATCTATGATGAGTTAACTCGGCATATGGTCGAAGTCGGCGAGCATTCGGGGACGCTCGATGTCGTTTTGGATCAAGTGGCCGATTTCAAAGAAAGAACGCTGCAACTAAAAGACCGTGTGCTGGGCGCAGTACTCTATCCAGCGATTGTGCTGGGAACGAGCATGATTGTGGTCGTCTTTTTGATGACCGTTGTCGTTCCCATGTTGCTGACAAGTCTGTTGGAAGCAAACCAAGAACTTCCCTGGCCGACACTCGTGCTGAAGACGATGAGTGATACGCTCGTTCATCACGGCATCTGGCTGTTGTTGCTGGGAATCGTATGTGGAGTCGGATTCTTAGTGCTGATTCGCTCTGAAAAGGGCAAGCTCCTAATTGACCAAGCGGTACTACGAGTCCCGCTTGTCGGCAGCATGATTCGAAAGCAGGCAATTTCGCGTGTTTCGATGGTAATTTCGACACTCTTAAAAAGCGGCATTGAATATGTTCAGGCCGTAAAGATTGCCAGTGGCTCCACGAAGAATCGTGTGCTCAGTAACGGACTCAAGAACAGTGTTGAGTTTGTGACCTCGGGTGAAGAGATCGGCCAGTCGCTTAAGCGAACGGGACTTTTTCCTTCAGTTGTGGTTCATGTGTTTTCGGTGGGCCAAGCATCTGGAAAGCTTGAGGAAATGCTCGACCGCTTAGCAGAAACCTATGATCGGCAAGTATCGAGCTTGGCGAATCGATTGACATCCGTACTTGAGCCACTGCTGATCGTTGTCTTAGCTGTGTTCGTAGGCTTTATTCTATTTGCAACGCTGTTACCCATACTGGAGGCAGGAAATGTACTGCAAAAAAGCTAGAGGAAGAAAAGCGTTTACGCTGGTGGAGTTGATGGTGGTGATTGTCATCATCGGCTTACTTGCCGGAGCAGTTACCGTGGGCGTCCGGAGCTATCTGATTTCGGGAAAGCAAAGTGTAGCCAAAATGGAAATTGCGAAAATCTGTCAGGCACTCGATACCTACTACGCTGTCTACGATCGCTATCCGACCAGCGATGAAGGCATTGAAGTGTTGGCCAGCGTGACTGAAAAGATTCCCGATGTGCTTCTCAGCAAAGTGCCGGTTGATCCCTGGGGTAAGGCCTATGAGTATTTGCAACCGGGAAGAAACTCGGCGTACGAAGTGGTCTCCTATGGTGCCGATGGGCGTGAAGGCGGTGAGGGAGCCGATGCTGATATCTCCAGTGACAAACTCGATGCCAGCTAAAAGATACGGTTACACGCTGCTGGAGCTGATGGTTGTGGTTGCCTTGCTCGCCATCGCGGTCGCTACAGCGACGGTAAAGCTGGTAGCCCCCTACCGACTTGCCCAGGCCGAGAGTGTGCTTGAGCATCTTGCGGATGTCGACCGACTTGCCCGCAGTTTGTCGAAGCGATCACAAGGTGACATTCAGCTGCAAGTTGATGGAGACACGCTGTATTTGACACGGAATCTTGGCGAGCGAATTCCATCGGCGGTCATTGAGTTACAACCTCATTTTGAGTTCCGGCGATTTCGCATGTTGGACGGCCAAAATGATTCGATTGTGCGGTTTTCCAATCGAGGAACTTCAGCCACGTACGCCATTGAGCTTTTAGATCGAAACGACAAACGTATTTGGCTTGCCTTTTTGGGGCTTACCGGCGAGGCGCTAGAAATTGAAAGTGAAAAAGAAATCAACGAACTGTTTTAGCCATAGGCGGACAGGCTTGACGCTGATCGAAGTGATCGCGGCCTGTGCATTGCTATCCTCGATGCTTGTAGGCGTAATGTTCGCCTACTCCAAGTGTCAAAGTCAGATTGACGAAAGTGAAAAGGTCACACAGGCAACGAAGCTTGCTGACCAGTTGCTCTACAGTTGGACGGTTGATGGCAATGTTAGACCCACGGGAGAAACGGGAGCATTTGATTCACAGTGGTCGTGGCGGCTTCTGCCAATTTCAGATCTGCAAAATATTCGCGTTGTCGAACTGCAGGTGTTTTTCGATTCAACACGGTATCAAAATGTACAGCTACTCCTTCCCAGATAGATCGCGAAAAGGATTTACGATTATCGAAGTCCTTTGTGCTTTGATTCTTTCAGCAGCGCTTATGGTTGCAATGCTAGGAGTCGTTGCTGGAATGGGCCGTAGAGCTGATGTTCTTACGGAAGAATCTAAGCAACCTGCTGCACTCTTTGAAGAACTTCTGCAAGCAGACATTGCAAACAGTCAGCGGATTTCGCTATCTGCCAATCAACTCGTGCTAACTGGCTATCTTTCAAGAAATAGGCAAAGCGGAAAGCTAATCGGAAAACCGGCCGACGTCACTTATGAGGTTTTGGAAACCAAGAGCAATCGCATCTTGCAGCGTCGTGAGCACCTGCTTGGTCAACTCAGCAATGTTCCCGATGGAAGAAATCTGGCATTAGCTGACTTTGGCAAGTTTGAAGTAAAGCTCGCCGGTGACGCTACCGTTCGAGAAAGCTACGCGGGCCCGACGCCACGACAGTTTGCTATTTTGGTAACAGCATCCGATCAACAGCACACATTTACGTTTGTTAAGTAATGGCACGTCAACGACAAAAACGCGGCTACGTTCTTTTGATGGCACTTTTGGTCTTGTGCCTGGCGATTACGATTCTGACAGGACTTTCGCGGTACAGCATGGGCGTTGCATTGGCAGCGAATACAGCGACGTCTCGCTTGCAGGAAAAGTGGGGCACCTACACTATTCGCAATTCGCTTTCAGCACTTGAAAAACAGGCACTTGGCCGGAAACTAACCGTGAACCTTGGCCGTTTACGGTATGACATTTCGTTTCAAAACGAATGTGCCAAGCTTAACGTGAACCAACTCGTAAAATGGCAGGGCCAACAAACGCTCGTAAAAGCCTGCCAAGAGCTTAGCGGTGAATACAATCTGGCTCTCGCTCCAAACGACTTTTCTGAAAACCGCCGAATCCGAGAGCCATTTGAGAGCTGGGGACAAGTGTTTGACTTTGAAACGATCAGTGGAAAAGACAATTACGAAACATTGCTTGCCGAAAGGACGCAGCACCTAACGCTTTGGGGAAGCGGAAAACTGAATTGGTATCAAGCCTCGGATCGATCGCTTTCGTTTGCCGTCGGTGAAATTGTCGCACCTGCACGAGCAGGACAGCTCCTTGAGCTCCGGAAGAAACAAACGGCCTTCGAAGCGGCGCTCCGCGAGACCAACGTGAGCGTTCGCGAGTTCTCCGACCTAAAACGCTTCGTTTCTGAAGATGCAAAATGCCTTAGAGCCGACATCGCGGTTTTTGAGGGCGCGACGCGAATTGCCCACTACACATCGGTCGAACGCGAAATTGGCCAAGACGTTTGGATTGCCTGGTAGATGAGTATACGTGCATTAAGACGATTGCTGGCCTTGATTGCCGTCGCCGAGTTCGCACTGGCGATTGTGCTTGCCGCTGCTATCTTTCTGCCGCCAGCCCCCATTGAACCGGAGCGTGCCCAGGTAAGCGCCCAATCTATGTCAAAAGCAGCAACGCCTACCGAAGAAGTCACCTTCGATTACGAACGCCTGGCAAGTTTGCGCCTGCAGCGGCCACTCTTTGACCCGCCGCCGAAAGTTGTTGAGCCACCCCCTCCCCCACCGGTCGACCCTCCCCAACTAACTGTCTTAGCAACATTTACCGGAGCCAGTCCGCAAGCAATGCTTCAAGACGGCACCGGTGCAACCTATATCAAAAATCAGGGCGATGAATTTGAGCTTGATGGCGAGCCGGTCACTATCGCAGCGATCAGCTCCAACAAAGTGCAGGTGGAGTTTAAGGGCAAAAGCTTTGATCTGAAAATGGAGCAGGCTCGGTGAATACTTGGATCTTACGCTACGACCGAGGTAAACTCTCGCTCCTTTTGGATGAAGAGGTGTTCGAAGTCGATTCCGATTCAGAGTCACGGGCCGAATCGCTCAGTGCTGCATTGGCCGAACATGGCTACGCCGGCGAGCCAGTGCTACCTGCCATATCTGCTTGGGACTGTTTTTCAGTTGAGCTTAAACACGTTGATGCGGCACTCGCTCGTGACCGCAAAGCCTTGTCGTTTGCAGTAGAACGCGAGCTACCTATTTCCAGCGAAGAGTTTGTTGCCGACTATTGCAAACAAAAAGGTCGAGCATTAGCGATCGCTACTCGGATTGAGCCATTGGCTGAGTTGCTAAATGATCTGTCCACTTGTGACGTTGTGGTCTCGTCCATCGTGCCAGAAAGTTTCCTATTGGCTGAAGAAATAGTCTTGGGATGCGATTTGCCCCCCAAGACTCTGCTGCTGATTGAAAATGCAGACTCCTATGAGCTGGTGCGAATTGAGAATAAACTGGCAACTGCTTGGCGACTATCTGATTCAGAATGCATCGACCTCGAAACGGAATCGCTGCTCGCAGACGAATCTGAATTCAGTTTGCGGTCATTGAATCAAACTGTGCGAACCTCTCGTTATGAGTTTAGCGGTCTTGAAGTTTCAAACCGACGAGAGGTGGTGACAAAGGCAGCAGGAAAAATTCTTTCAGGCAATAAGGAGCCATGGATTGAACTTTGCCGTGACGAGCTCGGCGTTGGTGACCGCTTGGGCCTCGTACGAAATCAGATTCGAGCAGCGGCTATGGGGGCAGTCGTCTTGTTCGTTGCGGCGGCTGCCTTTTTGTGGAGTCGTGTTTCGTACTACGAGACGATTGCTGACGAATATGCCAACAAGCAACAAGCCGTTTTTACTGAGATTCTTCCCAATAGCCGCATCCCTGGAGCCATTCGCAGCCGGCTTGAAAGTGAGCTTAAGAATCGACAAGGCATCAGCGGTACGTCAGAGATTCCACCCATTGGTTCTGCACTAAAATCACTCAGCCTTACTGTCGATTCGATTCCAGAGGACTTACGACTTCGGTTGCTGCAGATTCGTGTGGAAGAAGAAACAATCGATTTGGAAGGCCAAGCAAGAAATCACAGCGATTCAGAGCAAATTGCTAATCGCTTACGCGAACGAGAATTTACTGTTGACCCGCCTCGGTCGGAGAATCTTTCCGAAGGCGGTGTGTCGTTTTCGATCCATGGCTCCACAAGTCAGGAGCCTACAAAATGAGAGAGCGTTTGTTGGCAGTCTTGCTTGTGGCGGTTGCGGCCACAGTTCTGATCTACCTGGGCCTTCGGCTGAACTCTGCCAAAGTCGCGGCCGTTCAAGCAGCCGACGATTTACAAATCTGCGAACAGCTTGCAAACCAGATTGCTGAAGTATCCGCAACTCCCAAAAAGGCCTTGGAAGAACAACGGTCGATCGACGACCTGTCTTCCCGAATTGAGCAAGCTGCAAAAGCTTCCGAGCTTGCAGCGGGAACGGTTGCTCGGATATTGCCTCAAGCCGACCGCCGCATCGCTGACACTGCCTACGTCGCTCAGCCAACACGCGTTGAGTGTCGGAACATTGGGTTAAAAGACCTTGTCTTTTTTATCGGCGAGCTTTTGAGCAGCGACAAGGCGTTTCATGCAACAACCATTCGTCTCTCGCTGCCGCAAGTTGCGAGCTCAACTGAAAGCGAGGCCTGGAATGCCGAGCTTGTCTTAACGCACGTGCTCTATTCCCCCACTTCGACGAAATAGAATTTTACGTCGGTGGCTGAACGCGAACGTTCTTGATACCGTTTTCCTCAAACTCTTGCTCGTACTTCATTCGGATTCTCAGCAGCCGCTCGTTTTGGTTCTGGCCGGGTACGCCGTTACTACTTTGGGAATCTAGCGGGCTTGCAAGGTCACGTTCGGAAAGTCGGTCGATGAGCTGTTCCCAAAACGTTTGGCTGTCGTATTCGTCAATGAACTTCCGGTGAGGGCCAGACTCGTCGTACTCGCGAAGTTCATAGTATTCGTTGTGATCAACATTGTATTCAAAACGGTCATCCATTCCCATTTCCATGGCGTAAGACAGAACAGAGTTTCGGACATCCCGGTAAACGTCTTTTCCTCCAACGTTGCCATTATCATCATCGGCGTTGATGACCCAATCTGCGATTTGAATCATTTCGACCAGCGCCTGATATTCTTGCTCCATGAACTCGATTGACACTTTGCGCGACATGCTCGTTCCTCCTGGTGTTCGCAGTCTGCGATCAATTGTGGCTATAGTTTACGAGCATAGCCCAATTCTCAAAAATGCACTTTCAATGAGTTGCCGTAATTCTTGGACCAGGCCATGACAGCAAAGATTGCAATGCAGAGCTTGTCTTGACACCTGCTTTGCATTCCCCTATTTCTTCGCCAACAAAATTCTCCAGAAGAGTTGCCAATGCCGAAAACCCTCATGCCAACTGTCGCCATCGCTGCGCTCACGTTGTTGGCTTGTGGTTGTGCGCAGTTACAGTCAGGCGGCGAAAAGAAGAATTACGAAACGGTTGTCGGAACACCCAATCGCGACACTGAGCTTGCCAAAAAGCTTACACGGAAGGCTGAGCAACAACTTGAAAAAGGGCACATCGAGAAAGCCGAACAATCGCTCCAAGAGGCGCTCGTTGCCGACGTCTCGTACGGCCCGGCGCACAACAACCTTGGCAAGCTCTATTTCGGTGAGCGCGAACTGTACTTGGCTGCATGGGAATTCGAATATGCGATTCGCACTATGGCCGAGCTTCCTGAGCCGCACAATAACCTTGGGCTCGTCTATGAAGAGGTCGGCAAACTCGAAGACGCGATTTCCTACTACACAACCGCCTATGAGCTTGAGCCAACCAATGCCGAATACATCGGCAATCTCGTTCGAGCACGGCTTCGCTCCGATGATCGCGATCCGCTTGCCAAGCCTCTTCTGCAAGAACTGCTCATGTACGAAACGCGACCCAACTGGATTCGCTGGGCCAAGGAGCACATCGGCCTAGGCAAGCTTCCTGACACAGTTGGCTACGAGGAGTACATCGAAGTTGAATTGCCAGAAGGCAGGGAACGCTACGAAGAAGCTGGGCCAGAACTGAGGTCCCCTACTCGCAGTCACGGCGAGCCAGAACGATTACCGCCGCCAGAGCCAGAGACTCGGACACAACGGTTTTAGAGTGCAGTGTGACGATCATCGGGCCGCTTCGTACTTCAGTACATCAATACTTTGTGGACACTTGGGTGTGGCCGATATGTGCGTTAATTAAAGCAAAACGTCGCCAACTGTAGACGCCCTCCTGTGTCCTAATGAAACTTTTGCTTGTCGAATATGCCCGTGCACAGGGGGCAGGCGATGCCAAAGCCCAAGAACACGCCCTAACCAGATTAGGTAGCTGGCGTGCAAGAATTGCTTTCGCACCAGGCAATTCCTAGAATTCTCTAACTACGCTGAGGAGGGCTCACCCACCTAAACCTTGGCGACCCTTGTTTTTTACGCTGCGTTGGTCAACTTTTTTTGGTTGGTTCACGCCCGATCGAGGTGCGCACATTCGTCCTCGAACGCGGGGTCGCCTTTCTATTAAGTTCGTCTTTGAACAACGCGGTCTCAATTACAACATCCTTGTGCATCCCCACGTGTGAAAAACGCCCCAGTCAAATCAGCAATTGACTAGGGCGACACGTCAGGCGGCACAGTAGGAGCCCATTTCATGAATATTCAAATCACTCTCACTGGCGAGCGCCGTCGGCGTAGATTTATGATTTCCATTAACCATCACGACCTCTGGGTGTCATACGCGCAGCTAAACGTCATCCTGCAATTGCTGCGAGGTCGTGAATCGTCATCGACCGGTTACATCAGAGACCCTGATTCTTTGTATCCCAAGGCAATCTATGAGTTGCGCACACTGCTCAACAAAGAGATTGATGAAAACTTTGGACACAAGTTAATCGAAACAGGTGGCGTAGTCGAGTATCGCATCGTTTTCGATGACATCATTCTCTCAGATAGCTTTGAAGAGCTAGTCGCAATCGATGTTGTCTCTCGCGATGAGTTTCTGAAGTTACAGGAAAAATTCGGTCATCGAAGCGACATGCGGCAGTAACCACGGAGGTTATTGGCTTCATTCCTTGATGAGTGAACAATCAAACGTATCCGATGACAGTTTGCCAAAACTTGGTTATGTGTCAACTCGGATTCGCTCACCGGTGACCCGTATTTGACTAGGACGTCAATACGTGAGACAGACAACGGAAGAATCATACAACCTACTCTGGAGCACCATTGCCATGTTTGGACTAAGTTCGCTCGTTGGCACCTTGCTGCCCGGCGGTTCCCCGTCGAGCAGTGACAACACGAAAAAATAGTTGTCGTAATTTGACCTGGCCGGGGCCGTTACGGCCCCGGCCAGGTCACTACTCCTAGAAAACTAATCTAAAGGCTTAGGACGAATGTTATATCCTCTTTTTGATGAACGGCACGACGACCGTGCGTTGGGTTGGATCAGACGATCAGCTGTATTCCCTTGCCCAAAATATTTTCTGCGACACCCTTGGGATCCGTGCATCCTACAGTGTGATCATTGTTTCTAATGTTCAGTCTTGTGCTCGCGTGACCGCGCAGGTAACGGTAGACTGAACTGATGAGCCCCGGCCGGGATTCTCTCGCCGGGGTTTTCTTTTTTT
>JAGQPC010000408.1 GCA_020426925.1 Planctomycetales bacterium
GCCAAGCAAGAAATCACAGCGATTCGGAGCAAATTGCTAATCGCTTGCGCGAACGACAATTTACTGTTGACCCGCCTCGGTCGGAGAATCTTTCCGAAGGCGGAGTGTCGTTTTCGATCCATGGCTCCACAAGTCAGGAGCTTACAAAATGAGAGAGCGTTTGTTGGCAGCCTTGCTTGTGGCGATTGCAGCCACAGTTCTGATTTACCTGGGCCTTCGGCTGAACTCTGCCAAAGTCGCGGCCGTTCAAGCAGCCGACGATTTACGAATCTGCGAACAGCTTGCAAACCAGATTGCTGAAGTATCCGCAACTCCCAAAAAGGCTTTGGAAGAACAGCGATCGATTGACGACTTGTCGTCCCGAATTGAGCAAGCTGCAAAAGCTTCCGAGCTTGCAGCGGGAACGGTTGCTCGGATATTGCCTCAAGCCGATCGCCGCATCGCTGACACTGCCTACGTCGCTCAGCCAACGCGCGTTGAGTGTCGGAACATTGGCCTAAAAGAACTTGTCTTTTTTATCGGCGAGCTTTTGAGTAGCGACAAGGCGCTGCATGCTACAACCATTCGTCTCTCGCTGCCACAAGTTGCGAGCTCAACTGAAACTGAAGCCTGGAATGCAGAGCTTGTCTTAACGCACGTGCTCTATTCCCCCACTTCGACGAAATAGGTTTTTACGTCGGTGGCTGAACGCGAATGTTCTTGATGCCGTTTTCTTCAAACTCTTGCTCGTACTTCTTTCGGATTCTCAGCAGCCGCTCGCTTCGCTTGTGGCCTGCTAGACCGTTGGTGCCTTGCGAATTAAGCGAGTGTGAAAGGTCTCGTTCGGAAAGTCGGTCGATGAGCTGTTCCCAAAACGTCTGGCTGTCGTATTCGTCGATGAACTTCCGGTGAGGGCCAGACTCGTCGTACTCGCGAAGTTCATAGTATTCGTTGTGGTCAACATTGTATTCAAAACGGTCATCCATTCCCATTTCCATGGCGTAAGACAGAACAGAGTTTCGGACATCCCGGTAAACGTCTTTTCCTGCAACGTTGCCATTATCATCATCGGCGTTGATGACCCAATCAGCGATTTGAATCATTTCGACCAGCGCCTGATATTCTTGCTCCATGAACTCGATTGACACTTTGCGCGACATGCTCGTTCCTCCTGTGATTCGTTGCCCTGCAATTGTGGCCGAAGCTTACGAGCATAGCCTAATTCTCAAAAATGCACTTTCAATGAGTTGCCGTGATTCTTAGGCCAGGCCATGACAGCAAAGATTGCAATGCAGAGCTTGTCTTGACACCTGCTTTGCATTCCCCTATTTCTTCGCCAAGAAAATTCTCCAGAAGAGTTGCCAATGCCGAAAAACCACACCCCAACTGTCGCCATCGCTGCGCTCACGTTGTTGGCCTGTGGTTGTGCGCAGTTTCAGTCAGGCGGCGAAAAGAAAAACTACGAAACGGTAGTCGGAACGCCCAATCGCGACACTGAACTTGCCAAAAAGCTAACGCGCAAGGCTGAGCAGCAACTTGAAAAAGGGCACATCGAGAAAGCCGAACAATCGCTCCAAGAGGCGCTCGTTGCTGACGTCTCGTACGGGCCAGCTCACAACAACCTTGGCAAGCTCTACTTCAGTGAGCGCGAACTGTACTTGGCTGCATGGGAATTCGAATACGCGATTCGCACCATGGCCGAGCTTCCTGAGCCGCACAATAACCTTGGGCTCGTCTATGAAGAGGTCGGCAAACTCGAAGACGCGATTTCCTACTACACAACCGCCTACGAGCTTGAGCCAACCAATGCCGAGTACATAGGCAACCTCGTTCGAGCGAGGCTCCGCTCCGACGATCGCGATCCACTGGCCAAGCCGCTTCTGCAAGAACTGCTCATGTACGAAACGCGGCCCAACTGGATTCGCTGGGCCAAGGAGCATATCGGTCTGGGCAAACTTCCTGACACAGTTGGCTACGAGGAGTACATCGAAGTTGAATTGCCAGAAGGCAGGGAACGCTACGAAGAAGCTGGGCCAGAACAGAGCTCTCCTACCCGTGGTCGTGGCGAGGCAGAACGTTTGCCACCGCCCGAGCCAGAGACTCGGACACAACAATTCTAAATCGCGGTGTGGCGACTATCGGACTAGAAGCCTCCCATCCTAGTGTCGTTGGCTCTCCTCAACATTTCGGATCTTCGCCAATTATTGACTCAGCCCAACCGCGGCATGTCGGTTTCCGCGACATCGAAAAATTGACATCTTCACGTAGACGTAGTACCGTCCGTCCAAGGTCGTGTTGTTCTTAAAAATCCCTCGAAATTTTTTGGCCAGAAGGGCGGCTAAAGAGTGGTCCAAATTGCACTTTGCCCTCTTTTTGGCCTTGAAATTACATTAGAAATGGGAGGGACAAATGGTCAAAACAGAACGAATTCTAGCTTATTCGACAGGCGAATTTGATAGTCACTCGGAAGCGATGCGTGACGCAATTTACCATCTAAACCGAAGTCTCGATGATTTCAACTTGCAGCAAAGCAATATCGTTTCGATTAGCCATACGGTCACATGCGCAAAGTTATTGCTGCGACCGACGAAGTATTGCTGCACAATAGTTGCTCTGCTGGATACCGCCATAATGTAGTAACCGGCCTCCTCCTTGCTGCTGCGAGGAGGTTTTCTTTATAGGCTCATTTCCCCATACCGAATACTGAGTAGTTCCTCCGCAACGTCAGAATGTGACGTACAAACGCACCTCGCGCCGCTGTCGACCAGATTTGTAGGTGTCAACGGGGACCTCAACAGAACACCAATTACATAGGCTCCAGCGCGAAACGCGGATTGGACTCCGAGCGGAGCATTTTCAACAACTATGCATTTACTACGCTGCTGCTGCGCTATCCCAAGCCGTTCGCGCGCGAGAATGTACGGAGCCGGATCAGGTTTGCCGTTGACCGTATCATCGCCCGAAACTACAACGCTGAATCTTCCCGGGAATAATCTCGATATTACGGAGTTGGCGACTTCGCTTGTTGAACCAGTCACGACAGATAAAGGAATCCCCTTCGCTCTCAAAGCGTCGATCAACTCGAAAACCCCGGGCATCGCATCAATGTTTCTCGCCAAGTCGAAGTGAATCTCTTTTCTTTTGGACAATATTAGTTCAATCATTGCAGCATCAGGGCGTGCGCCAGCGTACTTCTCAAAAAGCTCGCGCGCAGTCACGGTAACGTTTTCGCCTTCGCGCAAATATACTTCTCGTGTGAAATCACCTTCTTCGAATTCAACGTTGGCGAATCTGAACGCCTCACGCCATGCTGCTAAGTGATGAGGCATTCCATCAACGAGTACTCCGTCCATGTCGAACATCACAGCGCGAATGGCAGAAGTGGAATCCCAAGCGAAGTCAAACCGTGACCTCAATAGCTTGGTGTTGCTTTCTCCATGCAACGCAAAAAGAAAACTATCTTCAGCGCCCACGAAACGCACGGGGTTCATCCGGTCAAAATGATAAAATCCTGCCAGACACAATGATTGCCGATCCGCACAGAAAAAGTAGAGTCGAAACGTTGGATCTTCATTGTAAAAGTGAACATCTATATCCAGGTTCCTATTTGTTTGCTGAATCTGCTGTAAAAGCACGAGCGTGCCTTCTGCTAAGCTTTGCTTAGGGACATCCGTTTCCGGCCTTCTCATCAATAGTCGAATTCTGAGGTCCGATTTCTGGCGAAACAGCTGATCTCGCCAATTTATAAAAATCGTCTCAGCGGTGTACATAAAAAGATCAATCTGCGAGGAGGCCTCGATCAATCCGTTTTTTTGAATAAACGCCCCAATCGCGCTTGGATTGGAAGGTATGACGGTAAATTCCACCTTATGTGAAGCTTCGAAGTTCTTGGCTTGGGCGTCACGATCAGACCGCTCTTCGATCGAAGTGTAGTGAAGTCCCCGAGCTTTTAACCATTCTCGAAAGTTCTCTTCGTCAAACCCTTGTTTGCCGGCTGGCACCCAATCCTTGAATTCGTCTTGCCAATCTCTCCAGACGACTTCCGCGAACTCTTGAGGAATTATGATTAATCGAGGACGTTTGTGCGGCCACACGTTGAGCAATAAACAAAGCCGCATCAAGGTACCTGAATTCAGCTGCAGCTGATCGTTCTTGGCCTTCTCGTGCCATTCAGCCACTACGTTCGGTCGCATGTATAGTGAATTTGCGGTTCGTCCATTTTCCGCCAAGTAGTCAATAAAGTGAGGAACGGCTCCATCAACCTTGATCTGCTTGCCGCTATTCCCCATGTTTTTCAATAATTTCGCCGCAATTTCCATTTTGAACTAAGTGTCCTGCCTGCTAGTTGCTTCAGGTTTCCCGCGATCGCTTTGCATTCGAATTGCTACTGATTTACCGTCGCTCCACGTTATCAGCAACTGCAACGGTAGCGTCGCATCTCATCTACAGCCTGAGTCACAGCTGATTCACAGCGGAAATAGTCTTTCGCTAGGTCCTGATGTGGTTGTCTAACATTCGTCGGTGCCACCCGGTACCACCCGGTACAGATTATCCAACCGATCGACCGGGATAACAATCCACTTTCAAAGTGGAATCCCACAATGCATTTCAAAATCTTGAGAGGAGTATTTCACAAACTTTTTTTGTTGGCGATGTAGCATCAACGGCATCTGCCCGTGGTGCCCATCATCGTACCTTCGTTGTTCTTAACTCGAATTCAAGTGGAGCCAGTATCATGACACTTCAAACAACCCGCACTGCTGTACGTGGAGAGCTGATCGAACCTGTCTCGCAACAACTCGGCGTCGAAACACGTGGCAGCATCCTGGATCGCTTCCAGCTACGTCGAATGGATCGTGCATCTGAAAGAAACTCTCGCCGTGCTTTCTTACAGGGACAACTAGCATGCCTGAAAGATTCAATCAACACAGAAATTGCTACAAACCGAGAAGTGTGTCGCGCAAATTTCGAACAGATTCGTATTCTTTTCCGTGAAAATGTTGACCGAGCCAAGAACGAGACAGAGGCCAAGCTGGCACGTCAAGCTTCAGAATTACTAGTTGAAGCTGCTCGCGAGTTTGACGAGTTAATCTCTGCTGTCGAACAGGTAGCAAACGATAACATCAAAAAACACCTTGTCTGCGCACTTGAGCAGCGGATCGAGCGTCTGGCTGCCTACCTTACTAGACCTTACTAGATAGCCTGGCCGGATTAGTTTCCAACGAATCTCCACTAACTGAGGCATTTCACCATGATTAAATTTCAACGGTCTGACCCAAGCGTAGTAGTCCTTGTCGATCTGGACAATATTGAGCTCCACGGGGGCCAACGCATACGTATCAGCTGGGATCGGTTCTTCAAAGGACTGAACGAGTATCGAATCTATCGCGCGATAGGCTACAAACCGGAAAGATTCCTCTCGCCTGCGATGAAGTCTTTTTACTATCGATCCGGACTGGAAGTGTGCCCAACTGTGGGCAACGCCGATTCTTGGTTTTTGGCCGACTCGATTCGCCTGGCAAACCGAGTTGATCTGGTTATTTTCCTAACCGGCGACATTTGCACGCTTCCCTTCATTCCACTCTTAGAAGCAACCGGCGTTTCTGTCGAGATTCATGCGTGGCGCAACAGCGTCAGCAGACGTCTGATTGACTCCGTTCGCCGATTTGTGCCGCTATCGGAAGAGATTATTTCGACATCGTGCGAGTATAGACGCAACTCAGCGACCCGCCGCTCTGTGGAAATTGCCCAGCAATCGAGCACGTGCTCACATCGAGTGAACGGAAGTCAGTAGCGAATAACTATCCCGGGCGAGGCAGTTGCTCGTGTGACCCAACCTGGCAACGGTGCGACCGGGAATGCCCCGTCGGGATCCCCCGGCGGGGTTCATTTCTTTGAAATCGACAGCTGACCAAGTCATCACCGGGCAGATGTCGGGAGGCACGTCGGTTCTGCACTTGAACGAACTGTGGTTCAGTGACAAGCCGGAAAAAATTGAGAGTTGCGCCGTTTCCCCCCACAAGCCAGCAAAGAAATCGTCTGGATTAAAGAATCCCGCGACAAGAAGATGGCACCAATTGGGCTCAGGTGTGTTCGCTTGCATTCTGCTCTTGCAAGCGGTAACGCTGATGAAACTCTATCAGAGCTCTCTCAACGAGATCGTTCAATGGCACGCGATCATCCAGTGACCATTCCACGTATTCGTCTTTAAGTGCCACTGAAATCCGACCAGTGATTTTTTCCATCGGTTCATTGTTCTTCGAGTTCTTACGTCCTGGCATCCGGCCTGCCCGAGCTTTTGGGCGATCAAGTTCCTCGACAGATTGTTTCGGCTTGGGGTTCGCCTTTGGCGGTGACGGCTTTTGCTTTGTGGGCGTGACGACAGCAGGAATCATGGTTGAAACCGACTCGGCTTCGGATTTGATCGAGTCGAAGAAGTCGTTTACGCCTTGGCCGAAATCTTTGCTGTCTGGCATACTGCTTTAGTTATTTTATTAGCAATCATTTCGTATTCGTGGAGTGCACGAGATCGTCGAAGTTCGCTAATGCTCCCTCCTCCGACTGCATACTGCAGTTCCGATTCACTGTGAACTGACCCGAGAAGCGGCAGTGCCTTGCTGATATTCTCTTCAAATAAGCGAGCAATCTTTTGCCGGGAATCAACCTTCGTCAAGATTGCTCCCAACACGCTTAAGTCAGAATTAAGATGCTTCTTCGCTGTCTTGATCGTTTCCAGTAAGTTTGGCAACACGTCAGCCGCAAGTTCATCCGCGAAAATTGGAATGACCACGCTACTTGCAGCCGTTAAACAGTTGAATGTCAGAATGCCAAGTGATGGCGGGCAATCAATCAGGACGATCGTGTCGTCACCGAGCTCTGTTGCCTGAAGCGATTTTTGCAGCAAGTATTCCCGAGCAGGAAGCGACAGGAATTGCGACTCACCCTTTGCTAAGTGAATGGATGACGGAGACAACGTGAGGTTCTCCCCAACCTCAATCACGGGTAGTGAAATTCTTTTCGTCAATGCTTGATAGAGAAGGCCTTGATTGTCGAACTGACTAAAGACACGACGCGAAAGGCTCGCTTGTGGGTCGGCGTCAATCAAATGAACTTGATGACCAGCCCTGCTGAGCACGATTGATAAGCTGGCGACTGACGTCGTCTTGCCGACACCACCTTTTTGATTGCAAACCGCGATCGTGACCATGCGA
>JAGQPC010000409.1 GCA_020426925.1 Planctomycetales bacterium
GATGTATCCCGCAGTTCCGCCAACACTGTTCGAAGCCATTCCATCGAATTCACTCAGAAGGCACGCGAAGCCAAAGTCGGTTACCAGAACGTCGCCATTGGATCGTCGCAAAATGTTTCCCGGTTTTAAGTCGCAGTGAACGATTCCGTTGTCGTGTGCATAATTGATGGCATGTGCTACACGATCCACCATTTCAAGGGCGTCTTGAAGCGAGAATAGTTCTGATTCCAACTGTGACTGCAGATCTACACCATCGATGTACTCCATGACCATGAAGTATCCACCGCCAGGAAATCGCCCCAAACCTTCCACTCGCACGATACCGGGATGCGTAAGCTTCGTTAGGAGGTGCGACTCTTGAACGAATCGAGTCACGGACCGTCGGTCGGTCTGCCGAACTTTGTGGAGCGCCTTGATAGCCACCATGTTTCCAGTTCGCTTTGTCCTCGCGCGATACACTTTTCCCATTCCGCCCGAACCCAAGAGTTTTTCGAGCACATAATCCGAGTATTGCAATGGCGCGGCATGCTCTTCTGGTGACGACGCGGTTCGTCCTTCAACGGCGTAAGTCGACAACAGCTGGTGCTCTATCTTTTGTCGAGCACTCGCCAGCAGCCGGCGGACAGTCCTGTTTGACTTCTTCACTGTAGAAGCCAACTGCGTCTCACCTTGGCCTTGAAGTGTACCGGTAAGAACACATCGCTCGTCGGGCGTTAAGGCTTTTAGGGCAATCTGCAAATCTTCGATTAAGGCAGCAGCTTCTTCTGGCGTTGGCTCTGGACTGCGTGCAGATCCAGTTGTGGCGTCTGCCGCTTCTTCATGATTGACGCTTCTTTTTGCCGCCGTGTGTTTGTCGACTTGCCCGTGCAATTTGTGCAGAGTAATACTGGCCAACAGTCGCCACAAATCGCCAGCCGTCGTCAGCTGGTACTCGTCGTCCTTCGCGTGAGCAAAAAAACTTCTGTAAGCAGACTGGACGACGTCGTCCGCGTCGATGCGGCGATTCAGCTTTGGTGAAATGCGTTTTCGAGCCAAAGCAATGAGCCGCCTGGCGTATTTGTTAAAGAGAGTCGTTGCGGCCTCATTGTGACCTTCTCGGTACAGTTGCAGCAGTTCTTGGGAGTTCAAGTTCGACACGGTTGCACGCCTGTCACTCGCCGCCTTTCCAGCGAGCTTCTTGGAGAATTTGATTTTTTTCAGGAAAGCCTGACCAATGTTAGCCTGAAAACTGATGCACTCGTAGGACTAAGAGCCCATTGGCGTCTATAAGTTCAGGTCTTGCCGGAAAAGGAAACATCATGTCTTACGTCGTAACCGCGCCGTGCTTCGGGTGCAAATACACCGACTGCGTAATCGTTTGCCCATGCGAGTGCTTTCACGAGGGTGAGCAAATGCTCTACATCGATCCAGACCAGTGCATCGACTGTGACGCCTGCCGCATCGAGTGCCCGGTTGAGGCAATCTTCCACGAAGATGAGGTCCCCGAAAAATGGCGCGAGTTCATCGCGCTGAACCGCGAGATGTCTGTTAAAACGCCGTCTATCACCGAAAAGCAGACACCTCTTGTTTAGCGATGCGACCTAGACCGGCAGAAGAACAGATTTTGCGCGATAAGGCAGCTTAGCACGCTGGATTCGGTCCTGCTCGTGATCCGGCAAATACGCGAACTGCGACGAATTTCGCGGGGGCATGCCGAGAACTTCGATACAATGAACCAATTCGTCTCACCATCACGTCTCTTCGGCAGTCGGCCAATCGGAAAACTTGGAATGTTTCAAATCTTCGTCGCGTGCATGATGTCTTGTGCGGCTTGCCTGCCAATTGTCTGTGCCGGTGATGGTGATCCCAAGTTTATTGTCAATCTCGACGAACGCTGGATTACCACGGCGTCCAATCATGCTCCGCTGCAGCAAGGCGATCCCGCAACGCTCACGTGGAATATCGTGGCCGACGGCACGCCGATCGTGGCACACCAAGCAACAGAGACGGATGGACCAAGCAATCTCGTTTCAACGATGAACCGACTGCACGGCGACGATTGGGAGCAAATCTTCGTCGGCGTGTTTTCTCGGTACTCAGATCTTTCCGGACTGACGTACATTCGCGAGACGGCCGATGACAACGCGGAGATCCGTGTGGACGGATTTCAAGTCGGTGAATTGGGCGTCCGAGCCGACATTCGAATTGCCGGCCATAAGATCGATAGTGGTCCACGACTCGCTTACAACCATTTTCCGGAAAACGGGGACATGGTACTGGACACGAGCGATTCGTTTCTAGACGTGCGTTCGCGCATCTACAATTTGGTCGCTCACGAGCACGGTCACGGTTTAGGTTTGCGTCACGTCTATTCAGATGATTCGCGGCTGCTTATGGAGCCGTCGATCACAATTGATTTTGAAGGACCGCAATTCGACGAGATCCTTGGCCTGCATCGTGCGTACGGGGACGCGTTTGAAAAAGAGTCGGGCAATGATTCGATCCAAACGGCTGTCTACTTGGGCGAGTACCTTCCTGGCCAGCCAATCATTATTGGCGACGATGCAATCGGGACTCGCGTAGCGGTTACGCAAACGGATTTCGTCAGCATTGACGGCACAACCGACGTCGACTTTTTTTCGTTCACTTTGCCGACGACGATGCTGGCATCTTTTCAATTGGAACCCGCGGGGCCAACGTATCATCAGGCGACATCGAATTCCGAAACGCAGGAATTGTTCGACGCAACGATGCAGAGTGATCTTTCGCTGCAGCTGTTTCGAGTCGGGATTAAGGCGCCACTCGCGCGATCTGAAATCACCGAACTCGGCGGCACGGAAACGATCGAGAACATCCTGCTCGCGGCCGGAGAATATGCGGTTCGCGTTGCTGGCTCGCACGATGCCGCTCAGATGTATCGGTTGACTCTCGGCGAGATCCCTCATTCGCTTCGTGGCGATTTCAATGACGATCAGGTGTTCGATTTGGAAGACGTTCAAACGCTGATCGACGCAATGGGAGCGCAGACATTTCCACGAGCACTAGATTTAGACAGCGACGACGAAATCTCTGAACGTGACTTAACCATTTGGGTCCACGAAATCAAAGGAACGTTTCGAGGAGACGCAAATCTGGACGGCGAGTTTAATTCTTCGGATCTGGTTGACGTGTTTACCGCAGCTGAGTACGAAGATTCGCTTGTCGGCAATTCCACTTGGGCCACGGGCGATTGGGACGGCGACGGAGACTTTGGAACTCGAGATTTAATCGCCGCGTTTCAAGACGCAGGATTCGAAAAGGGCCGACGCGTATCCATAGCCGTACCAGAACCTTCGGGCGGAGTCTTGTTGTGGATATGCCTGTGTTCAATTCTTATTCGGTGTATTGTGGCTGACGCTTATGTTGGAAATTGACGAACATCCGCTGCTTGACTGCCACGCATTCATATCGACGTTTCCGCAGCCGCTGGGTGAAATCGGTTCGCAGCCGGAACTTGTCGAATTGATGTCACTTGAGTTTCAGGCACCGGTCGAATCGAACGACGACGTCAGGAAAGCTGTGCGAGACCTGCTTCGGCTCGGTGGGTTCAAGCCCACAGGGCGAAGCAAACCCGCATCGGAGTACCTCATCAAAGCGGCCGCGAACGAAACGCTGGGCTCCATCAATCTGGCCGTGGACGTGTGCAACGTGGTGTCGCTTCATAGCGGTTTGCCAATCAGTGTTGTTGACCTGGATCGAGTTGTGGCGCCACTTCGCGTCTGCGTCGCTCCGGCGGGAACGAACTATGTCTTCAACCAATCGGGCCAGACAATCGACGTCAGTGGGCTGTTATGCCTATTCGACAAAGACGGGCCGTGCGCCAACGGCGTTAAAGATTCGCAGCGATCCAAAACAAGCGACAAAACAGTGCGAACGCTCACCATTATTTGGGGCACGAACAAGCTTCCTGGCCGCACTGCCACGACAGCCGATTGGTATCACACGATGCTGGAGAACCACAACGTCACGATTGAGACGATCTCTTAAGCGTTCGTTTTAGACTTTAGAATTCGTCGACTAAAGTACGCAATCGCCACAGCGCACGCGAATCTGTAAAACGTTGGCTCTGGAACGGCGACCGCAGTGCGAGGTCCTTGCGCATAACCGCGATCTTGAAACGCGACGACCAAGTCGCCGCTGTCGAATTCGAAATCACCATTCCAATCGCCGCTGCGCCACGTTGAGTTTTCTCTTAATTGGTCTTCGTATTCCGACGTTTGGAAAACATGAATCAAGTCGCTGGAATCAAACGCACCGTTCAGATCTGCGTCGCCATACCATGTGTTTGCCAGATCTTTTACCCAAACGTTCCGGTCGTTGTGTGAGACCGCAAAGTCGCCGTCAAGGTCATAGAGCAGATCTGCAGTCTCGTTGGCTGTTTGAGTCGTCAGCGCGTCAATGTCTGCATGGCCAAGTTCCCCATCAGCATCGAAATCACCGGTTGCAACAAGTTGAAACGTCATCGTTCCCAGCGATTTCGAGCCGACCAGTTGCCCCGATTCGTCAGTAATCTTGGAGATTGGTTGGGGCGGATCGTTTTTCGGTCCGTACAGAGCCCACGCATTCGCGCTACGAGTACCGCCGTCATACGGAAAAAGATCTAGTGTGAGTTCTTGTTGCCATTTGCCGTCTTGATGCAA
The DNA here is from genome assembly GCA_020426925.1 of Planctomycetales bacterium. Lineage (GTDB taxonomy): Bacteria > Planctomycetota > Planctomycetia > Pirellulales > Pirellulaceae > JAGQPC01. The sequence continues at coordinate 4,659 of JAGQPC010000409.1, forward strand.
CTCCAATCCAGAGGTTCCGACAAACCAATCGGGGCTGGGGCCAAGCATCGAAACCAACGTGACCAGCGAGAAGTCAGTCGATGCGCGTATTAAGAAACTCGGATTGCCACAGCTGTCGACCGTGATTTCGTGGGGGCAAAACCAATGCTGCACGTCGTAACCGTGTAGAGCTTCGCCGCTTTCGACGGCCTGCAACACTTCTTGATAAAGTTCGTTTGTGTTGCCGGTTTCCGCCATCAACGTCATTCCAGGTGTTGTCGGGATTCCTTCTTCCCAGAACGACACATTTGAATTGTGGACTCCGCCTCCAAACCAAGAAAAATGAGCTTCATCCGGAAAGGCACCGGGATGCGTGGTGGTGCTCCAAGTGTTGTCGACCGACACCCAATATTGAACGGTTTCCGCCGACACGCACGAAGCGCCAAAAGCTGCGCAGATTACAGCTAGTAGTTTCTTTGCCACAGCAACTCCCCCCGAGTATGACGTCACACTTGAACGTGTCGAAAGAACAAACGAACGCGGGCCTCGACACGTATTGTGCGTTGGATACGAGAAAGTGTCCAGCAAAACTTGACGCGTGGTCGTTTCTAGCCAGAGGCGCTCATTTTGCTACACAAATCGCAGCAATGCGTAGTTGCGTTTTCCGGAGCGCAAAACCATCGTGGTTTCGCTGGCCAGTTTTTTCTCGTCCAACGTTGCATCGATTTCGGTTTCGCGTCGATTGTTGACGTACGCTCCGCCCTGCTGAATTGTACGACGAGCCTCACCTTTGCTTTTCGACAAACCCGATGCAACAAGAGCGTCAATCAGCGGCAATCCATCGCTCAGTTGTGTTCGTGGCAATTCGTTGCTCGGCACGTCGGCGAAGATCGAGGCGAGCTGCGCGTCGTTCAGATCGCTAATTTCTGCGCCGAAGAATATTTCGGTTGCACGCTGCGCCGTTGCCAATCCGTCCTCGCCGTGGACAAGACGAGTCAACTCTTCGGCCAGGCGCCGTTGGCTGTCACGTTGCTGAGGCGATTCCTCACGTGCTTTATCGAGTTCCGCGATTTCGTTTTGTGTCAGTTCTGTGAGGAACCTCAAACACATTCCGGCGTCCTCGTCGGCAACACGTACAAGATATTGATAAAACTCGTAAGGGCTCGTTCGGTCAGGGGACAACCAAACCGTACCCGATTCGGTCTTGCCCATTTTTGTGCCGTCCGCTTTCGTCAGCAGCGGGCAGGTAATTCCATAAAGCTGAACACTGTGCATCCGGCGTCCCAGATCGATCCCTGCGGTAATGTTCCCCCATTGATCGCTTCCGCCGATCTGCAATTCGCACCCGTACTTTTGGTTAAGGTGTACAAAGTCAAATGCTTGCAGCAGCATGTAGCTAAATTCGGTGTAGCTCAGCCCGCTATCGGTTCGCTCAAGGCGGCCTTTAACCGAATCCTTGGCAAGCATCACGTTGACTGGGAAGTTCTTGCCGATGTCACGCAAGAATTCCAGGTAACTGAAATCCTTCATCCAGTCGAAGTTGTTCACCAAGACGGCCGAATTGTCTCCGCAGTCAAAATCCAGAAATCGAGCCATCTGGTTCCGCATTCCTTCGACGTTGGCTTCCAATTGTTCAACCGACAACAAGTTGCGTTCTTGGCTCTTGCCGCTCGGATCGCCGATCATTCCCGTGGCGCCGCCGACTAAGGCGATCGGCTTGTGCCCTGCCTTTTGAAATCGCCGTAGGTACAAAAGCGGCAGCAAACTTCCCAGGTGCAAACTGTCGGCGGTCGGATCAAAGCCAACGTATGCGGTGCGAGAACCTTCTTTCAGCCAATTTGGAATGTGCTGCTCATCGGTTACTTGATTAATGAGTCCACGCCAGGAAAGTTCCGAATAGATGTCCGACACGTAATTGCCTCCGATAGCACGTTAAGTTTGTGCGTTGATAAGCATCAATGAACGATATTGAGGTTCGCGGGTCACTGCGGACTATTGAATCCGGACACGGCGACCTTCGACCGAAACCTTTCCCTCTGCAATCTTTTGAACAGCAGCGGGATACACTTCGCATTCTTGTTCGAAGACGCGAGCGGCCAACGAGTCCGCTGTATCATCTTCCAAAACCGGAACCGTTCTTTGCATGATGATCGGACCGTTGTCGTATTCGTTATCCACGAAATGAACCGTGCAGCCGCTGACTTTGGCACCGTACTCGAGAACCGATTCGTGAACTCGCGATCCGTAGCAGCCCTTTCCGCAAAACGCCGGGATTAGCGACGGATGAATATTTGTCACGCGATTCTCAAAATCGTCCGGGATCAGCACGTGTTTGAGAAATCCGCCCATCACCACAAGATCGATTTTTGCCTCACGACATCGGGCGAAGATTTGGTCACTGAACGCTTGCTGCGATCCGCACTGTTTCTGAGTTATCACCTCAAACGGAATGCCAAAGCATCGAGCATGTTCCAAGCCTTTCGCTTTTGACGAACTGGCAATCACAAGTTCGATGCTGACGTCGAGTTTTCCGTCGCGCACGTGTTCAGCCAAGTTGAGCAGAGTCGTGCCGCCACCCGAAATCAAAACGGCGATGCGAAAAGGAGTTACTGTCATGACTTGTGGATTCTCTGGCCGGCTACGATGCGACAACAACCTTCATGCGGAAATCGATATCCCCGATCGAATACACTGCTCCATCGTCGACTGGACCAACTTTTAATTCGTTAGTGAGGGTCTCTGAACACACGTGGTCGCGGTTTTCATCAATCGCTTTTTTCAGGTCGTCCGAGTCCGTGTCGATCGAGACGCTAATCCGATCGGTATAATCACAATTCATTTCGCGGCGGCAGTCTTGAATGTACCGGACTAAATCGCGGGCCATTCCTTCTCGCAGAAGTTCTGGTGTCAATTCCGTGGCGAGCACAACGACCGAGTTCTTACCCTGAGCTGCGGCCCAACCTTCTTTTGCCTCTAAGCGAACTTCGATCTGCTCATTGTTCAGTTCCACGGTTCGCCCATCTTCCAGCGTTAAAACGATCTTTCCGCTTTCGTTAAGCTCCGCGAGCAGTTTTCCACCGTCGACCGACATCAGCAGCTTCTTAACCTGCGGCATGTCCTTGCCAAGAACAGGGCCGAGCAACTTAAAGTTCGGCCGGACTTGATATGAAATGTATTCTTCGGCGGCTTCCGCAAACTCAACCGACTTTACATTTAGCTCCTTACGAATCTGTGCATCGTGAGACTCGAGCCACTGGCGATGCGTCTGGTCGTTCAGAATGACCTCAACTTTTTGAAGCGGTTGACGAACTTTAAGCTTGGCCGTCATGCGGGCGCTGCGTCCCATCGACACGATTTCTCTCGCGAGCGCAACCTGCTGCGAAAGCGTTTCGTCAATACGCTCCGCATCAGCGACTGGATAGTCGCACAAGTGGACGCTTTCAGGAACGCCTTCACCGAATACACTGGTGAGGTTTTTCCACAACGATTCAGCAAGAAACGGTACGAACGGAGCGATCATTTGCGCCGTTGTGATCAAGCATTCGTACAAAGTCCAGTAGGCATCGAGCTTGTCCAGATCTTGCTTGTCGCTGGACCAATAACGATCTCGACTCAGACGCACATACCAATTGCTTAGCGAATCCACAAACGAGTTAATGTGACCGCAGGCCGCGTAGTTGTCGTAGGCGTCCATGCGTTCGATAACGGCACCCACGGTTCGATTCAATTCACTGAGAACCCACCGATCAATTTCGCTTCTTTCGGCTGCCGGGCGATAGGTTTCGCCTTTAGCAAGTTGATCCGGCGAAACTCCCGTAACCGGTTCGCCGACCCCATCGGCGGGATCAAATCCATCAATGTTGGCGTAGATCACGAAGAAACTGTAAACGTTCCACAAGCGTAACAGGAATTCGGGAATGCTGTCCTTGATCGCTCGTTCGCTGTAACGGATCGATGTCCACGGAGATTGATTCGCAAAGAAGTACCACCGCAAAGCATCGGCGCCGTAACGATCGAAGATCTCGTTGGGCTCGCGATAATTGCGTTTGCTCTTCGACATCTTCCCGACTAGGTTCTTCGCCTTCGCGTCTTTCGGGACCGAGTCGTCAGTAAGGTAGATCTTACCATCTTGATCCTCCCACCATTCCGACAGCATCAGCCCCAAGACGATGCAATTGCGAAATGGGTGTGGGAACGGTCGTTGCCCTTGTTCTGACTCATCATCGCCAAACATGAGCGTGCTGATCGCAAGCAAGCTGTAAAACCAGCCGCGAGTCTGATCGATCGCTTCACTGATAAAGTCAGCTGGCCACTGAGCATTGAACTCTTCCTTCCGCTGATGCGGGTAACCCCACTGCGCGAAAGGCATCGCACCGGAATCGAACCAGCAATCGATGACTTCCGGGACTCGGCGCATGCGAGCCCCGGAAGCATACGGCGAGTCGAACGTGATTTCGTCGATGTACGGTTTGTGGACTCTTAAGTCGTCCGGCAAATCGGGATTGGCCTGTTTCGCTTTTTCCCAAACTTCGCCGCCGGTCACGCCTGGTTTCGTAAGCAACTCTTCATAGCTGCCGATCGCGACCATTTTGTGTGTTTCTTCGCACTTCCAAATCGGCAGTGGCGTTCCCCAATAACGTTCGCGAGACAGCGCCCAGTCGACATTTGATTCCAAGAAGTTTCCGAATCGTCCGTCTTTGATGTGGTTCGGCTGCCAGTTGATCGCTTGGTTGTTTGCGATCATTTTGTCTTTGAACTTGGTTGTGCGAATGAACCAACTTCGACGTGGATATTGAATCAGCGGATCCTGTTCGGCTCGCCAACAAAACGGATAGTCGTGGAGGTATTGCTCTTGGTGAAGGAGGATTCCGCGGTCACGCAGAGATCGCGTTAACTCGCGGTCGCACTCTTTGACCCAACGCCCTTCATATTCTCCAGCGACGTCGGTGAATTTTCCGTCGGGACCAACCGCACAGATTAGCTCGGGACCTTGTCCTTCTTCAAACTGAGCTTGTTCCGCAACCAGAACGTCATGGTCGACTTCACCGAACGCAGGAGCCTGATGCACAACGCCGGTCCCGCTATCGGTTGTGACAAAATCGGCGGCGACAATTCGCCATGCGACCGGGACACTTACTCCGCTCTTGAGCTTTCCGGTCGTTTCTCCAATTTCTTTGTAATAATAGTCGAACGGAGGCGTGTATCGCAGACCGATTAAATCGCTGCCTTTCATCGTTTCAACGACGGTCAGCTCACGTTTGAGTTTGCCAGCTAGAGTTTCTTGCAATGCCGCTGCGACGATGTAGTCAGTGTCGACTTCAGGATCACTGACTTTGACATAGTCGAGATCCGGGTGAACGGCAGCAAATTGATTGCTTGGCAGAGTCCATGGCGTAGTCGTCCAAGCAACGACGGCTGTTTTTGGTTGGTCGAGCAGAGGAAACAAGACGTAGACACTCGGGTCCGCGACTTCACGATAGCCTTGGCCGACTTCGCCGCTGCTGAGCGCCGTTCCGCCTTGAGCCCACCACCACACGATCTTGTGCCCCTCGTAAAGGAGGTCTCGATCGAACAGATTCTTCAGGCACCACCAAACACTCTCGACGTAGCTTTGATGGTAGGTGACGTAGGCTTCATCCAGGTCGACCCAAAAACCGAGCCGATCGGTCAAGCGTTCCCATTCTTGCATGTACCGCCAAACCGACTGTTGGCACTTGTGGATGAACGGTTCGACGCCGTACGCTTCGATTTCCTCTTTGGAGTGGATGCCGAGTTCTTTGCAAACTTCGACTTCGACCGGCAGACCGTGCGTGTCCCAGCCGGCCTTTCGTTGGCAGCGGTAGCCTCGCATCGTCCGATACCGAGGAAAGACGTCCTTGATCGCTCGTGTGAGACAGTGTCCAGGATGTGGCAGCCCGTTAGCGGTTGGCGGACCTTCGAAGAATACAAACGGCTCGGCTCCTTCTCGCTGCTGCAACGACTTCTTGTAGATTTCGTTGCTTTTCCAAAATTCCAGGATTTCGGTTTCTAATTCTGGAAAACTGACGTTATTGGGAACTGCGTTAAACATGCGACGTTGCTTGTTTTGGGGCCGTTTCTTGCCGGGATGTTGCCACTTTCGGCGCGAGCCGAGCGATGGAAAACCTACGAGTAGAACATGGCGGTCACTTTGTTTCAATTGCAGACAAATAGTCCGCCGAAATGGTTCAGCGGTGCGATGGCCTGAGAGTCGAACCGGTGAAGTCCACTTAGATCCATTCCTGGCTGGCGTGATCTTGACCACGGAAACCTGATTTTCTAGCATCCCAACGGGTTGTGGCCCGTTCGGCAATGGCGAACAAGATTTGCAGAGCGGCTCCTGCCGGCAACTGCTCCAGAACTGTAGCGATCGGCGTTACGTAGTTGTTTGTCGTCACCACAAACGCTTCTTGATGCACTTCGGAGACTGCCGTGTCATTGTGGAAAATAGCCTGGCGAAGCATCCAACGCCGGGGACTGGCGTCGGCTTTGACGACATTGTCGATGGCATTAGGCGTAATGCTTGTAGTTGCCGTGCTGCTGATTTACGGGATCGTGTCCGAATCGTTTCAGCGTAGTTCAAGTCTGGGCTACAACATGATCCTGGGAATTAAAGGCGGAAAACTCCAACTTGTTTTGAACAGTGTGTTTTACCTAAGCCAGCCGATCGAGAATGTTCCGTGGGAGTTGTATGAGGATTTTCTGCCAGCCAGCCAGCGAGAAGACGGTGTCGATGGTAAGTATGCTCCGTACGTGAAACGAGCCATTCCCATCTGTATGGGAGATTACTACCGGCAGTTTCGAGTGGTTGGAACGACGCCCGAGTTCTTTGAGGTAACAGGTGGCGGTGACGAACCAAAACTGCTTTATCCGATGGCTGACGGGCGAGCGTTTAAGACTCACACCGAAGAACACGGGTTCTTCGAAGCGGTCATCGGATCGCGAGTTGCCGAAAGCGAAAACCTGGCGGTCGGCGATACGATCGTTCCCACGCACGGTTCAGCAGAAGGTGCAGCTCACGACCTGTTCTTTATCGTCGGAGTCCTCGCACCGTCGGGAACGCCCAACGATCGAGCGGTCTTCGTCAACATGGAAGGATTTTACTTACTCGACGGGCACGCGCTGCCTCCAGATCAAGTGGCTGCCGGCCAGTACCGAAACCACAAGGAAAACGCAGTCATCGGAGCGAATGTCGCTCAAAAGCAAAACCTAAAAGTTGGCGATCAGATTTCGTCGCTTCCTGCTGCCGCTGCTGCGTCGAAAGACGACCGAGTCATCGTCGGCGTGTTAGAGCCGACCGGAACTGAACAAGACGACGCCGTGATGTTTAACATGGACGGTTACAAATCGGTTGACGCGTCGGAGCAGCCAGCTCCGTCCGTTGCTGAGGAGCAAGCCGCCGACAATCGGCCGGCTCACATTCGCAAGTCGACGCCGCTGCCCAGAGAACAGCGCGAAGTCACGGCGCTGCTGATTCGCACCACGAGGACCATCGTGACGATGCGGCTTTCGGATATTTTCAATACCTCCGACCGCTATCAAGCCGTGCTACCTGTCCAGGAAATTACGGTTCTTTTTGATTTGATTGTGTCGCGCATTCAAAGAGCACTTTTAATCATCACCGGACTGATCTGCTTCGTTTCCGGTATCGGGATTCTGGTCAGTATTTACAACTCCATGTCGGATCGAACTCGCGAAATCGGTATCATGCGGTCACTGGGCGCAAGTCGCCGGACCGTGATGGCGATTGTCCTGCTGGAGGCCGTTATTCTTGCTGTCGGCGGTGGATTTATTGGGTGGCTGGCAGGTCATGCCGGAATCGCCATGTGCTCGCCAATGATTGAGCGAGAAACTGGCGTGCAGGTCGGCATGTTCGATATCACTCCGCCAATTCCTGAGTTACGATATTCGGAAGGCGTTTTAAAGCTAGAACGCACATTTGGCAAATTGGGGGGATACGTGCTGGATTTCTTGCTCTCGCCAGAAGTCCTCTTAATCCCCACAATGATATTATTAGCGGTGATAGTCGGATTCCTGCCTGCAGTGACAGCGTACAAGACCGATGTTGCAAAGTCGCTGTCAGCGAATCCCTAAATCGTTTCGTCAAACAACAATAAGGAAGAGGGTGCTCACATGCGCCAAGCCTTCATCACGATGACCGTAATGTTTTCTGTTGTTGCGTTGTCATTCATGAATTCGGCGATTGCTTGCCCGTTTTGTAATCCGGTTTCGCAGACGTTCAGCGAGGAGTTCGATGCGATGGACGTTGTCGTACTGGCGAACGTCGTCAAAGTGCACGAATCGGATGACGACACAGCCAGCCCTAAAGCCACTTTTCGCGTGACGGAAGTCATCAAAGGGAACGAGTGGACAAAGGTAGGTCAAGAAATCGTGCAGCCGTACTACGGTGACGGCAGCAAAGAACGCACGTATCTACTAACGGGAACAGATCCGCCAAGCTTGATGTGGACTTCGCCGACGGGCCTTAGTGAAGTCGGACAGAATTATGTGAAGCTGCTTTCTGGTCTGCCAAAGGATGTGTCGCGTCTGGAGTTCTTCCAAGATTATCTTGAGCACGAAGACGAAATGCTGGCACGCGATGCTTATGACGAGTTCGCAAAAACTCCGTATGACGGCGTCATCGCGCTAAAAGAAAAAATGAAGCACGACGAAATCGTCAAGTGGATCAAAGACCCTGACGTTCCACCAAGTCACCGACGCCTTTACTTTACGATGCTAGGAATCTGTGGCCAAAAAGATGACATCAAAATGCTCGAAGCAATGATGGAATCAAGTGACCGAAAGGAAAAAGCAGGGCTGGACGCATTATTGGCGTGTTATTTACTGCTGACTGGCGAAAAAGGTCTAAGCAAAGTCGACGAACTATTTTTGAAGAATACGAAGGCAGAATATGCGGATACGTATTCCGCAATCATGGCCATTCGCTTTCACGGTACTGATGCAAAAGTGATCGATCGTGACAAGCTTGTGCTTTCGCTTCGGCATATGCTGAACCGGCCAAACCTTGAAGACTTGGTGATTCCCGACCTTGCACGGTGGGAAGACTGGGAGGTCATGCCTCGCCTTGTGGAACTGTTCAAGAACGCGGACGAGAAATCAAGTTGGGTGCGTGTTCCAGTTATCAACTACTTGCGAGCTTGCCCGCTCCCGGAAGCGGAAGAACACATTGCGGCGCTCAAGAAGATTGATCCCGATGCGGTCAAGCGAGCCATGACGTTTTTCCCATTCGGGAAAGAAAAAGACGCGGACGGCAAGAAAGAAGAAGAAGACAAAGCGAAAACGGACGCGGCCGCTGCCAGTGTCGTTCCTAGCCTGATCGATCCAACTG